>JAEZPL010000024.1 GCA_023413605.1 Pseudomonadota bacterium | reverse complement strand
TCGCGCCGGCATCCGCGTAGGTCTGGTCCGGCAGGTTGGCGCCCTGGCCGGCGCCGGTTTCCACGACCACATCGAGGCCGAGGGCTTTCAGTTTCTTGACCGTCTCCGGAGACGCCGCAACGCGATGTTCGCCCGCGCGCCGCTCCCTGGGTATGGCGATTTTCATGATTCTTGGTTGCCTCCCAAAGCTCACGGCAGGGCGAGGCTCGGCACTCCGGGCAGGCGGCCCGCCGGTGATTCTTGCAAAATCCTGGAATGGGGCGCGTAGCGGCCCCGCGCGTTACTGGTTCGCCGCTACGGGATAAGTCCAGGCCTCGTCACCCGCATCATCACGGGGGGCCAATTCCAGCTGCGCCTTGATGATGTCGCGCACACTGACCACACCGATGAGCGCCGAGCCGTCCAGCACTGGCACGTGCCGGATCGTGTGTTCGTCCATCAACTGAAGGACGCGGCGCACGGAATCGGTCGGTGCGCAGAACACCGGGTCGCGGCGCATCAGCGCGGTGACCGGCTGGGTCAGCACCAGCGGCCCGCGGTCGGTCAGGCCGCGCACGATGTCGCGTTCGGAGATGATCCCGACCACCGTGTTGCCCTCGGTCCGGCAGACGTCCTTGACCACGAGCGCGCCGGTGTTCTCCGCCTTCAGGAGGCGCAACGCGGTTTCAACGGTTTCGTTGATCCGCACCATCCCGATGCGGGTCCCCTTCCGGCGGAGAATGTCTTCAACCCTCATGACGCTCCTCCTGTGAACCTGATGTCCGGCCCCTTTATCGTCGTTTGTTGAATGGGGCCGGACCGTTTCCGCCTATTGGGCGGCCACCGCGGGCGTTGCCGTGTCCGACCCGGCCCGGTTGGGCCGCGTGTAGGCCCCGGCAACCTCGCCGCGCTGCCGCACGAGCGCCAGCACCACGTCGATGGTCGGGGTGTCGACGCCGACCATGCGGCCCATTTCCTGGACCACGGACAGCAGGGCGTCGATTTCCATCGGGCGACCGCGTTCCAGGTCCTGGAGCATCGAGGTCTTGTGCGCGCCGACCGCGCCCGCGCCGTTGATGCGGCGTTCCACGTCCACGCGGAAATGCACGCCCAGCCGGTCGCCGATCTCCTTCGCCTCCAGCATCATCGCCTTGGCGACGGCGCGGGTTTCCGGATCGGAGCAGATGACGTCGAGCGTGGCGTGGGTCAGCGCGCTGATCGGGTTGAAGCACAGGTTGCCCCACAGCTTCAGCCAGATCTCGTCACGGATCCGGTCGAGCACCGGGGCGCGCAGGCCGCCGGCCTCCATGGCCGCGCTCAGCGCCTTCACGCGGTCGGACTGGGTGCCGTCCGGCTCGCCCAGCGAGAACTTGTCGCCGTAGATGTGCTGAATGACGCCCGGCTCCACGACCTCCGTCGCGGGGTAGACGACGCAGCCGATGGCGCGTTCCGGGCCGAAGCCGTTCCACTGAAGACCGCCCGGATCGACCGTGTCGAGGACGCGCCCTTCGAACTCACCGCCGTTCTTATAGAAATACCAATAAGGAATGCCGTTCACCGCGGTGACCACCGCCGTGTCCTTGCCCAACAGCGGCTGGATGGCGTCCACAACGCCCGGCACGGAATGGGCCTTCAGCCCGATGATGACATAATCCTGGGGACCCAGCTCCGCCGCGTTGTCGGTGCAGCGGGGGTGAACGACCGTTTCTTCCTCGCCGACGATCAACTTCACGCCGTTCTGGCGCATCGCCGCGAGGTGGGCACCACGCGCCACGAGGCTGACGTCCGCGCCCGCCTGGTGAAGGCGAACGCCCAGATAGCCGCCGATGGCGCCCGAGCCAAAGATGCAGATCTTCATATCCCGATGTCTCCCCCCATTCGTTCAGCCGCGCGGCCGCGCAGCCTTTGCGTCGTCCTCAATCAATCAGCACACCGAACAAATACGGAGTTTGGTATACCAGATACCAGATGTCAATCCACAAAATCGACCAAAGGGAGGGAGCCGCCTCAGCGGGATTTGGGGGCAAATCCACCCCCATCCCGAACGAAAAACAGGGCGCCCGGCATGGCCCGGCGCCCTGTTTGAAAGCCGATCTTGCGGATAAGGATCAGGTGAGCGGCAGCACCAGCTGGAACGATTTGATGGTCATGCGCTTGCGGTGATAGAAGCGGTGGGCGTCGCCGCGGTGCACCCCTGAAATGATTTCCAACTGCGCGCAGTTGCGCTCGCGGGCCTGCGCCACCAGCCAGTCGAACAATTGGTCGCCCAGGCCGTAGGAGCGATGCTTCGGCGACGTGACCAGATCCTCGACATACATATAGCGCCCGCGCGACAGCGTTTCGTGCACCCGGAAGCCGCCGCAACCAGCGACCTCTCCGTTGAAGCGCAGCAGGGCGAGGTTGTAGCCGTCCTCCATCTGGCGCCGGATCTGGTCGCGGTAGGCGGCCGGATCCGTCATGTGGGTGCGAAGCTCCTTCATGACGAAGTAGCTTTCCTGAATGTCGGCGTCGTCCTTCGCCAGGGTGATGTCCACCGTCTGCTGCTCCATGATGCGCAACTCCCTTATTGGTGTCGTTGGAAGGGCGCGGGATCGTCGAGGATCGCCGCGTTTGGTATATGGTATACCAGATGCGAACGCAGGAGAGCAACACCGCGGATGGACATCGTCCCTTCCGCCGTCCGTCAGGCCCGCATCAGCGCGCGCAGATGGGCGGCGCAACTCTCCGCCAGCCCTTCCATGTCGTAGCCGCCTTCCAGCACGGTGATGACCCGGCCACCGCACAGCCGGTCGGCCGCCTCCACCAGCTTGCGCGTTGCCCATTCGAAATCCGCCGCGGTGAAGTTCAACTGCGCCAGAGGATCCCGCGCATGCGCGTCGAATCCGGCGGAGATCAGCAGCAGTTCCGGTTTGAAGGCTTCCAGCGCCGGCAGGATTCGGCGTTCCATGGCTTGGCGGAACTCGACGGTTCCGGCATAGGGCGGCAGCGGCGCGTTGACGATGTTGTCGGCCACACCGGTCTCCCCTTCCCGTCCGGTGCCGGGATACAGCGGCGACTGGTGGGTGGAGGCGAAGAACAGGTCCGGCTCGTCCCAGAACATGGCCTGGGTGCCGTTGCCGTGGTGCACGTCGTAGTCCACGACGGCGACGCGCTTCAGCCCATGGCGCTTGCGCGCGTGCTCGGCGCCGACGGCAATGTTGTTGAAGACGCAGAAACCCATGGCGCGCGCCGGTTCCGCATGATGGCCGCAGGGACGCACGGCGCAGAAGGCGTTCGTCGCCTGCCCGCCGAGCACGACGTCCACCGCCTCGCACACCGCGCCCGCCGCGCGCAGGATGGCGGAACGCGACGTGGGCGACAGCACCGTGTCCGCGTCCAGCCGGACGTGGCCGTCCTCCGGCACCGCGCCGAGCACGGCGTTCACATAGGCCGGCTCATGCACCCAGCAGAGCTGCTCCACGGATGCCTCCGGGGCGATCTGCCGGGGAAGCGTGCGGAATTCGTCGCGGTCGAGCACCTGCCAGACCACCGAAATTCGCTCCGGCCTTTCCGGGTGGCCGGGGCCTGTGTCGTGCAGAAGGAAGTCGGGATGGGTGAAGATGGCGGTGGTCATGGTCCCCCCTCATTGTTCGCCGGTTGCCGCTCATCCCGCGGCTGATTGGCCTCAATGTATACCATATACCAAAAATCCCAACTCGCTTACATGGTCGACAGTGCGCACACGAAACATTGGTGCAGCGGCGCCTTGAAGCGGAGTCGGGTTTGCGCTTCACGCCTTCCCATGCATTCGAACGGTAAGGTCACCTGCGCGTGGCGGCCCTTTGTCCATCGGTAACATTGCCATACCGATAGTTTGCGTGACGCACAAAATGCTTGCGCACCATACGGTATCTGGCATACCATATCTTTAATGCCAAACGGCACATCCCGAGACTCCGGCACCGGCAAACAAGGTGCGATGGGTTTCGCGGCAAAGCCTAGGCAACGGAAGCGGCTCCCGAACCAAAGCCAGCCTCCCAACAGAAAAAGTCAAAAAATAAAAACAACAACCCGAATCACGACCAAGAGATCGCTTCTAGGAGGAGAGAAATGCACCAAGCGCTCACGGAGGGCCGTAAGGGCCCTCTCGGCGGCCGCTGGTTCCAGCTGGTTATCGGCATCATCTGCATGTCGATGATCGCGAACCTGCAGTACGGCTGGACCCTGTTCGTCAATCCGATCGATGAGAAGTACCAATGGGGCCGCGCCAGCATCCAGGTCGCCTTCACCATCTTCGTCGTCATGGAAACCTGGCTGGTTCCGGTCGAAGGCTGGTTCGTCGATAAGTTCGGCCCCCGGATCGTGGTTCTGATCGGCGGCGTGCTCTGCGCGCTGGCCTGGGCCATCAACTCCGTGGCCGACTCCCTGGCGATGCTCTACCTCGGCGCGGCCATCGGCGGCATCGGCGCCGGCGGTGTGTACGGCACCTGCGTGGGCAACGCCCTGAAGTGGTTCCCGGATCGCCGCGGCCTCGCCGCCGGCCTGACCGCCGCCGGCTTCGGCGCGGGTTCGGCCCTGACGGTCGTGCCGATCGCCAACATGATCAAGTCTTCCGGCTATGAATCCACCTTCATGACCTTCGGCATCGGCCAGGGCCTGGTGGTGTTCCTCCTCGCCTGGTTCCTGGCGGAGCCGAAAGCCGGCCAGGTGCCCGCGGCGAACAAGGCCATGGTCGCCCAGAGCCGCGAGAGCTACACCCCGGCGCAGATGCTGAAGACCCCGGTCTTCTGGGTCATGTACCTGATGTTCGTCATGGTCGCGGCGGGCGGTCTGATGGCCACCGCGCAGCTCGGCCCCATCGCCAAGGACTTCCAGCTCGACGGCGTCCCCATCAGCATCATGGGCCTGACCCTGCCGGCGCTGACCTTCGCCCTGTCCATCGACCGCGTGCTGAACGGCGTCACCCGTCCCTTCTTCGGCTGGGTTTCGGACAACATCGGCCGCGAGAACACCATGTTCGTCGCCTTCGCCCTGGAATGCGTCGGCATCCTCGCCCTGAACCAGTGGGGCCACAACCCGGTCGCCTTCGTGATCCTGACCGGTCTGGTGTTCTTCGCCTGGGGTGAAATCTACAGCCTGTTCCCGGCCTGCTGCGGCGACACCTTCGGGTCTAAGTTCGCCACCACCAACGCCGGCCTGCTGTACACCGCCAAGGGCACCGCGTCGCTGGTCGTTCCGTTCGCCAACGTCATCGTCGCGTCGAGCGGCAGTTGGCAGACGGTGTTCTTCTTCGCCGCCGCGGTCAACGGCATCGCCGCCCTGCTGGCCATCTTCGTCCTGAAGCCGATGCGCGCCAAGCAGATGAACGCCGTGCCGCAGACCTCGAAGCTGGCCGTGGAGCCCGCCCAGTAAACGGCACGCGACACACGCACACGGCACCCGAACGCAGCCGGGCCGGGAAACATCTCCCGGCCCGGCTTGCGTTTGGAAAAACGTGTTTGGCGAGGATCAGAAGGCGCGCGGAAAGGACGCCCAGGAGGGGCCGGCGGCGATCTCCTCCTCCGTCTTGCGAGCCTTTTTCACCCGGTGCAGATGGCGGGCCGACCAGGGATCGCGCACCGGCTGGCCGGCCGTCGCAAGCTCCGCGGACAGAATCCGGAAGACGACAAAGGCGAAGCCCGACAGCAACAGGGCCAGGGCGACGATGGCGAGCATGCTCCGATCCTCAAAAAAAGGCGCGCGCGCGGCCATCGGGTTGCCGCCCGATGTCGCCCAATACTGCAGCGCAGCAAGTCATACGCCTTCCGGAAGGGGAATGCGAGTGCGCCCTATGACGCAGTTTCCGGCCGTGTTCACGCGCTGGCGCGGACGAGGCGGAGATGCTCCTCCAGCATGCCGTGCAGTTGCCGGGGCGTGACCGGCTTGTGCAGCAGACCTAGGCCATGCGCCAGGGCGTCGCGATGGCATTCCGCGCCGGTCTCGCCGGTCAGGATCACGCCGGGAACCGGCGCGCCGACCCATTCGCGGATTCGCAGGATGGCTTCCGTCCCGACCTTCCCTTCGCGCAGGCGGTAGTCGGCCACGACGATGTCCGGCGCCCGCCCGACCTCCTTCAGCCGCTCCAGCGCCTGATCGGTCGAGCCGGCGATCAGCACCTCGTAATCCCAGTCCTGGAGCATGGCCCGCAGGCCCAGCAGCACGATGGCGTCGTCGTCCACCAGCACCGCCAGCCGGTCGCGTCCGGACCGCTCCAGCAAGGACTCGTTCGGCGTCTGGCGCTCCCCCTGCCCTTCGGCCAGCGGCACGGCGATGGAGAAGGTCGAACCGCGGCCCGGTTCCGACCTCACCTCCACGGGGTGGCCGAGCAGCGCCGACAGCCGCTCCACGATGGCGAGGCCGAGGCCAAGCCCCTGGGCACGGTCGCGCTCAGGGTTGCCGACCTGATGAAACTCTTCGAAAATCCGCTCCAGGTGGTCCGGCGGGATGCCGATGCCGCTGTCCTCCACCGCGATGTGCAGCGTGTCGGCCTTCGCGTCGGCACGGCAGCGCATCCGCACGAATCCCGCGTCCGTGTAACGCACCGCGTTTTCGACCAAGTTGCGCAGCATGCGCGCCAGCAGAGTCCGGTCGCTGCGAACGGCGGTCGCGCAGGTGGCCTCCACCGTGAAGGCCAGCCCCTTGCTGGCGGCGATCGGCGCGTAGGAGGCGGCGACCTCGTCCAGCAGCGGGCCGAGCGCCACCTCCCCAACGTCCGCCTTGATCACCCCGGCGTCGAGGCGTGACACGTCCAGAAGGCTGTCGAGCAGGCTTTTCAGCGTGTCCAGACCGCGTTCCAGCATGGTCAGCGCGCTACGCCCCTCCTTGGTCGTAACGTGTCCGCGCACGACCTCCGTGAACAGGAACAGCGACTGCATGGGCTGGCGCAGGTCGTGGCTGGCGGCGGCCAGGAAACGGCTCTTGGCCCGGTTCGCCTGTTCCGCCTCGTGCTGCGCCTCGTGGGCATCGTGGATATCGACCGCCGTGCCAATCCAGGCGACCAGTTCCCCGTTCTCGCGCATCGGGTTGACCCGGCCCAGATGGTGGCGGTAGGTCCCGTCCGCCCGCCGGAGCCGCATGTCGAACTCATAAGGCAACCCTGCGGCGATGGCCTGGCGGGCCAGTTCCTGCACACGTTCCTGATCGTCGGGGTGAATGATGTCCCAGCGGTTCTCCTCGGCGACGTCCGTGCCGCAGAAGGCCTTCCAGGCGGCGTTGAAGAGTTCCAGCGTGCCGTCCGGGCGGTTGATCCACATGGCCTGAGGGGCGTTGTCGATCAGGGCGCGGAACCGTTCCTCACTGGCGCGCAAGGCCTGCTCGGTCCGGCGCTGGTCGGTGATGTCCACGTTCAAGCCGACCATGCGTTCCAGCTGGCCGTCCGCCGTGAACAGAACCCGCCCCCAGGCCGACAGCCAGCGCACCTCGCCATCCGGGCGGATGATGCTGTATTCCACCTCGAAGCACGGATGGCGCCCGGCCATGATCTCCTCCCGGTGGGCGAGGAAGCCATCCGCGTGATGGCGGGAGTGGAGAAGCTTCAGCCAAGCGTCCTGGGACGGTTCGTCCCGCTGCGGGTCGAGCCCCAGGATGCGGAAGGTCTCCTCCGACCAGATGGTCGTTCCGGTGGTCAGGTCGATTTCGAACGTGCCCGCCCGCGCGGCGCTGAGCGCCATGCTCAGATGCTCCTCGCTGCGCCGCAGCCGCTCCTCCATGCCGCGGCGCTCCGTGATGTCCTGAAGGTAGGCCGCAACGCCGCCGGCGGTCGGAAACAGCCGCACGAAGTACCAGCGTCCGCTGCGCGGACCCTGGACCTCGAACTCCCCAGGCTCGCTGCCCGTCATGACCTTCTGCGCCGTGTCCCAGATCGGCAGGCCGGCGTATTCGGGCAGCAGGTCATGCAGGCTCCGGCCGAGCAGCCGTTCACCATTCAGCGCCAGCCTTGCCGCCCGTTCGTTGACGAAGGTGATCCGCCAGTCCCGGTCGAATTCGATGATGGCGTCCGTCGTGCTCCGCAGCACGGCGGACATGCGGCGCGCCACGGCACGGGCACGCCCGCGCGCCTGCAAAAATTGCCAGAACGCCCAGATTCCCAAGATGCAAACAGCGATCAAAAGTCCTACAGAAAATGCGGATGTTTCCGGAATCTTCTCTGATTCAAGGGCGGCGTCATAGGCCCACGCGGCTGAAGAAGCCATCGGGATTAGCAGGGAGACGAGTTGCAGCATTATGATTTCATTGGGAACGGGACGGCGAAGGATTGCAGCGGATTGCGAAATCCTCCGATGCGGCGGCGCACCATTATAGCCAAGCCCGATCCCATGAAACGAGTAGCCAGAACAGGATAGTAACTCATGCTCCAAAGTGCAGGTGGCGGTTGCCCCCGGCCCCAGGACCGCGCCTGACGGGTCCGCGACGGCATTTGCCCGCGGAACCCAAGGGATAACGCGACAGCCCCGGGCTCCGCGCTGCGCTTCCTCATCATCGTCTCACCCCCTTTTGGTTCTCCCGAGGGGGTATTTTCGGGGCCGGTGGGGGGGCCAGCGGCGCTGAATCACCCTCTGCCAATGGCGCAGGATGCGCTAAGACTTCCTGTCGCCCGTCCTGCGCGGCTCCCACAGCGGGGTGCAAACCCCGATCCCGACGAAGCGCACCACGTGATGCGCTCCGATGAAGGCGGCGTCGAGACCCAACGCGAAGGCGACGATGGTCATCGCCTCCAGCCCGCCCGGCGCGTAGGCGATCCACAACGTGCCGAAGGGCATGCCCAGCCACACCGAACCGGCCCAGGCGAAGCCCGCCGAGAGGACCATCGCGATGGCCACGCTGCCCACCGCAGGTCCGACCGCGCGGCGCAGCGTCGCCAGCGGCACGCCGCGGAAACGCGCGCCGATGACCGCTCCGGCGATCAGGAAGCCAGCCGACAGCACCGGCGTGGGCACCGCACCGTGCACCAACCCCAGCCCGTGCAGCAGCGCGCTCGCCAGCATGGAGCCGAGCAGGACCTCGCCCGGAATACGGAAGCGGTGGAACAGCCACGCGCCCGTTCCGCTCGCGGCGAGCAGGAGCAGCACGCCGAACGCCCCCTCCGGGCTGACCGCCGCCGTCTGGACCCCCAGACCCGGCGGGGGCGACAGCAGGCGCAGGATCCAGGGCATGGCGACGACCAGGATGAACAGGCGCAGGCTCTGCACCAGCGCCACGCGCGGCAGGTCCACCCCGGCCTTCGCCGCCATGGCCAGCACGGCGGCCAGCGCGCCGGGAATGGCGCTGAAGCGCGCGGTGGCCCGGTCCCAGCGGTGCACCCGCTCCAGATAGGCGGAGCACACGGCGACCGTCGCGGCGATGGACACCGCGAGCAGGATCATGCTGAGCGGCCATGTGCGCATCACCCGCAGCGTATCGGGCGTGACGCCAGCACCCATGGACATGCCGATCAGAGTGAAGGCGACCTCGCGCATCCAGTCCGGGACGTGCAGCGGCACCGACGTTCCAATGGCTCCGGCGGCCACGGCCACCATGGCCCCGGCCAACCATGCGGCCGGCATTCCGAACCAATCGAACAGGCCCCCACCGATCGCGCCCAGCGCCAGCGTCAGAACGACGGCGCGGGCCTCCTTCAGGCGCGCGGCGGCCTTCCCCGCCCGATCCACTCCACCATCCCGCGGCATCGGCGCCCGCTTCCTTCCCCGTTCACAAGGGCCCTACAGCATCTCCAATGGCCTCGGCCCGCGCGGCGGGGGAAAGGCGCGATCCAGATCCGCAAGGTCTTCCTCGGTCAAGCGCAAGTTCAGGGCCGCGCGGTTCTCGCGGACATGCTCCGCGGAGGACGCCTTCGGAATGGGGATGACGCCGTCCTGCCGCAGCAGCCAGGCCAAGGCCACCTGGGCCGGCGTGGCGTTGTGCCGTTCGGCCACGCGGTGCAGTTCGGCGTGACGCAGCATCCGGCCCTGCTCGATGGGCGAATAGGCCATGATCGGGATGCCGCGTTCGCGCAGCCAGGGTTTCACGTCGTACTCGATGCCCCGCCGGGTCAGGTTGTAGAGAAGCTGGTTGGTCTGGACGCCGTCCCCGCCCGGCACCTCCGCCAGTTCCTCCATGTCGGCAAGGTCCAGGTTGCTGACGCCCCAATGGCGGATCTTGCCGTCGCGGACCAGCGTGTCGAAGGCCTCCACCGTCTCGGCGAAGTCGGGGCTGCCGCGCCAGTGCAGCAGGTACAGGTCGATGCGGTCGGTGCCGAGCCGCCGCAGGCTGCGCTCGCAGGCGGCGATGGTGCCGCGCCGGCTGGCGTTCTGGGGCAGCACCTTGCTGACCAGGAACACCTCGTCCCGCCGCCCCGCGATGGCCTCGGCCACCACCTCCTCCGCGCCGCCGTCGGCGTACATCTCCGCCGTGTCGATCAGCGTCATCCCGAGATCGAGGCCGAGCTTCAGGGCGGCGACCTCCCTGGCGCGGTCCCGGCCATCCTCGCCCATGTACCAGGTCCCCTGGCCCAGCACCGGCATGGTGTCGCCCGAAGGCAGGCGCGTCGTCGGAATCGGCATGGTCGTCCTCCCCGTCCGTTTGCCAACGAACGTTAGCCCACGGAGCGAGCTTAGGGAACCGGCCCCGTGTGCGCTTCCCCCGTGTTTACTTTCATGGACTGGAAAAAGGCCGTCACGCATTCCTGCGCCATGGCGACCGTGATCTGGGGGGTGGCCTGGGAAACGTCGTCGAACAGCATGCGGCTCAGCAGGCCGACCATCAGGGCGTGCAAGCCCAGCGCCGCAGCGGCCGGCGGCCAGACCGGCGACAGTTCCCCCTTCTGCGCCGCCATTTCGAAGAAGCGGCGGGAGCGGTCGAGCATCTGATCGGTGCGGTCCTGCTTGCGCTGTGCGACGGCGCGCATCTCCTCCACATACTCGCAGCGGTGGAACAGGATGGTGAAGACCCGCCGGCGCCGCAGGTCGGTCGCCATGACGTGACAGACCTCCAGCATGGTGGCGCACAGCCGGTCCAGCGGCCGGTCGGTGTCCTGCGACAGCAGCAGGCTGTCCAGCACGTCTTCCTGCGGCAGGCGGGCGCGGGACTGCATGGCGTCGAACAGGTCCACCTTGTCGCGGAAGTGCCAATAGACGGCCCCGCGCGTCACGCCCGCCGCGCGCGCGATCTCCTCCAGCGTGGTGCGCGCCACGCCGCGTTCGAAGAAAAGCTGTTCGGCCGCGTCGAGGATGGCGTTGCGGGTCTGCTCCGCTTCCTCCTTCGTTCGTCGTGCCATGATGGTCCTTTCCGGTCCGGCCCTTGCCGCTTTACATACATACACGTATGTTAGTACACAACGATTCTCACGCGCTCCCACGCCGCCCGTTTACGGCTCCGTTCAAAATTGTCTTGCCAGGACACTGACATGACCGCATTTCCCGTGCGCCGCGTTCGCCGTGACGCCCGTCATAGCACCGTCGCCGTCCTGATCGCCGCCGCCGTGGCGGCCGTCGCCTGCGGCGGATTGCCCGGCTTGGCACGCGCCGCAGAGGCCCAGGCGCAGCAGCCCTCCCCCCCGCCGCCGGAGGTTTCCGTGCAGGCCGTGCAGGCGCGCGACGTGCCGTTGAGCTTTGAATACGCCGGCCGCGTCGCCGGTTCCCGCGAGGTGGAGGTGCGCGCCCGCGTGGGCGGCATCCTGCTGGAGCGCACCTACGTCGAGGGCTCCACCGTCAAGCAGGGCGACGTTCTGTTCCGCATCGACCCGGAGCCCTACCGCGTCAAGCTCGCCCGCGCGGAGGCGCAGCTGCGCCAGGAGCAGGCGCGCCTGATGCAGGCCGAACGCACCTGGAAGCGCATCGAGCCGCTGTACCGCAGCGAGACCGCCAGCGGCCGCGACCGGGACGAGGCGCTGTCGGCGCTCGACCTCGCCCGCGCCAGCGTCGCGGTGGCGGAGGCCGAGGTGCGCGCCGCCAAGATCGACCTTGCCTACACCGAGGTGACCGCCCCGGTCAGCGGCGTCACCAGCCGCGAGGCGATGTCCGAAGGAAGCCTCGTCGGCACGGGGAACAGCGATGGCATGCTGACGCACATCACCCAGCTCGACCCCGTCTATGTCAACTTCGCCATTCCCGACCAGGAGGCGACGACCTACCGCGACGCCGTCGGGGACGGTTCCGTGGCGGTCCCGGAAGACGGCAAGCTGGCCGTCGACGTGCGCACCTCGTCCGGCACCGTGCTGGTGGCCGGCGGGCAGCTGAACTACACCGACCGCACGGTCGATGCCCGCACCGGCACCGTGCAGGCCCGCGCCGTGATACCCAACCCGGACGGCAAGCTGGTGCCCGGCCAGTTCGTGCGCGCCGTGGTCAAGGGCCTGACGCTGAAGAACGCCATCACCATCCCGCAAAAGGCCGTGATGCAGGGGCCGCAGGGCACCTTCGTCTATGTCGTGCCCGCGGAGGGCGAGGCTCAGGCCCAAGTGCGCCCGGTTAAACTGGGCCGCGCCGTGGGCAGCGAGTTCGTCGTGGACTCCGGCCTGAAGAACGGCGACCGCGTGGTGACCGAGGGAGTCATCAAGGTCCGCCCCGGCGCCACGGTGCGCGCCGTCGCCGCCCCGGTGAACAGCGCCGACAAGGATGCCCGGCCACAGGGCACCGGAAAGGACGCCGATAAGGGCGCCACCAAGGAGGCGGCGCGATGATCTCCCGCTTCTTCATCGACCGGCCGGTCTTCGCGACCGTGCTGTCGGTCGTCATCGTTCTGGCCGGTCTTGTCGCCATGCGGGCGCTGCCGATCGCCCAGTATCCGGAAATCGTGCCGCCGGAGGTCGTCGTCTCGGCCACCTACCCCGGCGCCAGCGCCGAGGTCATCGCGGAGACGGTGGCCGCCCCGCTGGAACAGCAGGTCAACGGCGTAGACCGCATGCTCTACATGCGCTCCAGCAGTTCCTCCAGCGGCACGGTGACGCTGACGGTGACGTTCCAGATCGGCACCAACCCCGATCAGGCGACCATCGACGTCAACAACCGCGTCCAGGCGGCTCTGGCCCGCCTGCCGGAAGAGGTGCGGCGCCAGGGCGTGACGGTGCGCAAGCGCTCCACCAACATCCTCCAGGTCGTGACCATGTCGTCGCCCGAGGGGCGCTACGACCCGGTGTTCGTGTCGAACTACGCGCTGCTGAACGTCATCGACGACCTGAAACGCACGCCGGGCGTCGGTGACGCCTCGCTGTTCGGCGCCAAAGACTACTCGATGCGCATCTGGATGCAGCCGGACAAGCTGGCGCGCTTCAACCTGACGCCCAGCGACGTGGCCGCCGCGGTGCGGGAGCAGAACTCCCAGTTCGCCGCCGGCAGCTTCGGGCAGGAGCCGATGGCCTCGCCCCAGGCCTTCACCTACAGCGTGACCACGCCCGGCCGCCTGCTGGATCCGGAGGAGTTCGGCAACATCATCCTGCGGTCCGACAGCAACGGCGCCGCCCTGCGCCTGAAGGACGTGGCGCGGGTGGAACTGGGCGCGCAGGACTACGCCTTCTCCGCGACCTACAACGGCGGGCCGGCGGTCGCCATCGGCGTGTACCTCCAGCCCGGCGCCAACGCGCTGGCCACCGCCGCCGCGGTGAAGGCGAAGATGGACGAGGTCGCCAAGCGCTTCCCCGAGGGCATTGCCTATTCCATCCCCTTCGACACGACCAAGTTCGTCCAGGTCTCGATCGACGAGGTGATCCACACCTTCATCGAGGCGCTGATCCTCGTCGTCTGCGTGGTGTTCCTGTTCCTGCAGAACTGGCGGGCGACGCTGATCCCGCTGCTGGCGGTTCCCGTATCGCTGATCGGCACCTTCGCCGGCATGTATCTGCTGGGCTTCTCCATCAACCTGCTGACGCTGTTCGGCATGGTGCTGGCCATCGGCATCGTGGTGGACGACGCCATCGTGGTGCTGGAGAACGTCGAGCGCATCATGACGCAGGACAAGCTGTCCCCCCGCGACGCCGCGTTCGAGGCGATGGAGGAGGTCAGCGGCCCGGTCATCGCCATCGTGCTGGTGCTGTGCGCCGTGTTCGTGCCGGTCGCCTTCATGGGCGGGCTGGCCGGGCAGATGTACAAGCAGTTCGCCATCACCATCGCCGTGTCGGTGGTCATTTCCGGCATCGTGGCTTTGACGCTCACACCCGCGCTCTGCGCCCTGATCCTGAAGCCGGGCCATACCGAGCCCATGCTTCCCTTCCGCCTGTTCAACCGCGCCTTCGACCGGGTGACCAACGGCTATCTGCACGGCGTGCGCTTTTTCACCCGCCGCGCGGTGCTGAGCCTGCTGATCTTCGCCGGGCTGATCGGCGCCACCTATGCCCTGTTCCAGCGCGTGCCCGGTGCCCTCGCCCCGGAAGAGGACCAGGGCTACGTCTTCATGATGCCGATGCTGCCGCCGGCCGCCTCGCTCAGCCGGACGGTCGCGGTGACCGACACCGTCACCGACATGCTGTTGAAGCACCCCGCCGTGCAGGACGTGGTGACCTTCGCCGGCTTCGACCTGCTGTCCAGTTCGCAGAAGACCAGCGCCGGCGTGTCCTTCGTGACGCTGAAGGACTGGTCGGAGCGCACGGACGCGGCGTCCGACGCGCGGGCGCTGACCGGCACCTTGATGGGCATGGCCAGCGGCATCAAGGACGCCATGGTCCTGTCCTTCAACCCGCCCCCGATCAACGGCATGAGCACGACGGGCGGCTTTGAACTCTATGTCCAGAACCGCGGCGGCGGCGACGCCAATGCGCTGATGCAGGCCACCAACACGCTGGTGCAGGAAGCCGCCAAACGGCCGGAGCTGGCCGGCGTGCGCACGACCTTCTCCACGTCGGTGCCGCAGTACCGGGTGACCATCGACCGCGACAAGATCAAGGCGTTGGACGTGCCGCTGAACGTGATCTTCGACACGATGCAGAGCACCTTCGGCAGCCTGTACGTGAACGACTTCACGCTCTACGGCCGCGCCTACCGCGTGAACCTTCAGTCCGAGCCGGAATTCCGCGAAAAGCCGGACGACCTGCGCCACGTTTTCGTGAAGTCCAATTCGGGCGACATGATCCCGCTGGATTCGCTGGTGACGGTGCAGCGCATCGTCGGCCCCGACCTGATGGAGCGCTTCAACGTCTTCCCCGCGGCCAAGGTGATGGGCAACCCGGCGCCCGGCTACAGCTCCGGCCAGGCGCTGGCGGCGATCCAGGAGGTGGCCGCGCAAGCCCTGCCGGACACCTTCTCCATCGGCTTCATCGGCTCCGCCTTCCAGGAGCAGGAGACGCAGGGCACCGCCTCGCAAGCCTTCATCTTCGGCATCATCATGGTGTTCCTGATCCTGGCCGCCCAGTACGAGCGCTGGTCGCTGCCGCTGGCGGTGGTGACCGCGGTGCCCTTCGCCGTGTTCGGTGCGGTCCTGGCGATCTGGCTGCGCGGGCTTCAGAACGACGTGTATTTCCAGATCGGCCTCGTCACCCTGATCGGCCTCGCCGCCAAGAACGCCATCCTGATCGTGGAGTTCGCGGTCCAGCTGCACCATGAGGGCAAGAGCGTCTTCGATTCCGCGATGGAGGCGGCGCGCCTGCGCTTCCGCCCCATCATCATGACCTCGCTGGCCTTCATCCTGGGCTGCGTGCCGTTGGCGATCAGCACGGGGGCCGGTGCGGGCAGCCGCCATTCGATCGGCACCGGCGTCATCGGCGGCATGCTGGCCGCGACCTTCCTGGCGATCTTCTTCGTGCCGCTGTTCTTCCGCTTGGCGTCCCACTTCGCCGAACGGAAGAAGGCTCGCAAACTCGCCCGACGGGATGCGACGGCGTAAAGCGTAAGCCCGTCCCAACGAAAAAGCCCGCCTCCCTTACCGGGGAGGCGGGCTTTTTCCGTTGTGTCCCTTACCGGATGGTCGAGGCCAGCGACCAGACAACGCCGAAGGGATCGCGGACCTGCCCATAGCGGTCACCCCAGAACATGTCCTGGAGGGGCAAAACGACCTCCGCCCCGGCCTCGACCGCGCGCGCCCACCACGGCTCCACGTCGTCGACGTGAATGTGCAGGACGAAGCTCTGCGGCGTGGTCAGCGGGCCGCCGCACTCCGGAAAGGCGTCGTTCATCATCACGGAACTGCCGTTGATGCGCAGATGGCAGTGCATCAGCCGCTTTCCGTCCTCGGCCGGCAGGCGGGTCAGCTCCTCCGCACCGAAGGCTTTCTGATAAAAGGCAGACGCCGCGCTGGCATCGCTGAGGGTGAGGTGCGGCACAACGCCGCCCACCAGCGGAGCCATCTTTTCCGGGACGGCCGGGCAGCAGGGTTCAATATCGGTCATTTCAATCCTCCCAGGTTCAAACGGCTTTCTGAATGGTGTCGAGGTGCTGGGCGAGGCGTTCGAGCATCTGTCCCCAGCCGTCGTGAAATCCCATGCGCTCGTGCTCGTCCCGGCTGGCGTCGGTCCAGTGGCGGGCCTGAGCGGTCAGCAAGGTCTTGCCGTTCTGATCCTCGAAGGTCAGGACGCAGGTGAAAAAGGGCTTGTCGGTCGGCACCCAGCCGGCGGTGTAGGCGTCGGTGAAGACCAACCGCTCGTTTTCCACGACCTCCAGAAAGACGCCCGAGGTCGGGTATTCCGTGCCGTCCGGCATGCGCATCACGGTGCGGAATGCGCCGCCCGGCTTCAGGTCCATCTCGCAGAACGGCAGGGTCGTGCCGTGCGGCCCCCAGAAAGCGCCCAGCTGCGCCGGATCCGTCCAGGCCCGGAAGACGCGTGCGCGCGTCGCGTCGTAGACGCGGGTGATAACCAGATCGCGGTCTTTCGCCTGGGCGGTATCGATGTTGGTCGTGGTCGTCATTGGCTCCCCTATCCTCCCGTGACGCTGAAGCTCTGTCCCAAGGACGACGCACCGAGCGACACCCCGACATGGTGCCCGAAAAAAATTTCGCGAAGCCGTCAGGGCGGCCCGCAGTCGCTGGCCAGGCGGTCGAGATGCATGCGGA
>JAEZPL010000820.1 GCA_023413605.1 Pseudomonadota bacterium | reverse complement strand
GCGGTCCCCGCCGTCCGTTCTTCCGCCGCCGCAAGACCTGCCCGTTCTCGGGCGCGAACGCCCCGGCGATCGACTACAAGGACGTCAAGCTCCTGTCCCGCTTCATCTCCGAGCGTGGCAAGATCGTCCCGAGCCGCATCACCGCGGTTTCCGCGAAGAAGCAGCGCGAGCTTGCTCGCGCCATCAAGCGCGCCCGCTTCCTGGCCCTGCTTCCCTACGTGGTGAAGTAAGGATCTGAAGCGAACGGCGAAGGTATAGGTGTCCCCATGGCCACGCCCCTGGCCGCTCCGCCCCTGATGTTCTTCGTGGCGGCTGCCATCGGTGTCGGTGTGGTCAGCGCGTTCTTCTACCTGTCCGTCCTGTTCGGCGGGGCGGGCGCGCTGATCCTGGGCTATCTGGCGCCGCTGCCGCTGTTCCTGATGGGACTGTGGTTCGGCTCCGCCGCCGCCATCATCGCCGGGACGGCGGGGACGGTTGCGGTCCTGGCGGCATCGTCCAGCCTGCTGGTCGCGCTGGCCTATCTGGTGACCGTGGGATTTCCCGTGGTCCTGGTGGTCCGGCAGTCCCTGCTGGCGCGGGCTGCCGCCGATGGTGGCATCGAATGGTATCCTCCGGGCCGGCTCCTGATGGGGTTGACCGGAATGGGACTGGCGGCCCTCCTGGGTGCCGCGGTTCTGACGCTCGACCAGCCCGGCGGGCTGGAGGGCGCGGTGCGCGAAACGCTGGCCCGCATGGCGGAGCAGCTTTTCGCCGCGCAGGGCCTGACGGCCCCGGATCCGCAGGACCTCTGGATGGCCGAGGTGTTGCCGGGCCTCGCGGTGATCTCGTGGCTGACCATGACGATCATCAACGCGGCCTTGGCGCAGGGAGCGCTCATGCGGTTCGGCCGCAACCGGCGCCCGTCCATGCGGCTGGTCGACCTGGAACTGCCCCGGTGGTTGCCGCCGGTGTTCCTGACGGCCCTGCTGGCGGCGTCCGTGGCACCGGATCCGGTCGCCTTCCTGGCGCTCAACACGGCGCTGGTCCTGGCGCTTCCGTTCGCCTTCGCCGGGCTTTCGGTGGTGCATGCAGTGGCCCGAAGCCGGTCGGCCAAAGTGCCGATCCTCATCGGGTTCTACATGTTCCTGTTTCTTTTCGGGTGGCCGATCATGCTGTTGGTCGGCCTTGGCATGATCGAGCAATGGATTGGGCTGCGTCGCCGTTTCCGGCCCGCGGGCCCCGATCAGGAGGACGAGTGATGGAAGTTATTCTGCTGGAGCGAGTCGAGAAGCTCGGCCAGATGGGCCAGGTCGTGAAGGTGCGTCCCGGCTTCGCCCGCAACTACCTGCTGCCGCAGAAGAAGGCCATGCGCGCCACCAAGGCGAACATGGCGGTCTTCGAGAAGCAGAAGGCCCATCTGGAGGCCGTGAACCTGGAGCGCCGCAAGGACGCCGAGCAGGTCGCGAGCCAGATGAACGACGTGTCGGTCGTCGTGATCCGTCAGGCCGGTGAGACCGGCGTGCTGTACGGTTCCGTCACCACGCGCGACATCGCCGACGCGCTCACCGCCGCCGGCTACAAGGTCGACCGCAAGCAGGTCTCGATCGCTTCCCCGATCAAGACCCTGGGCCTGTTCAAGGTCCGCGTCGTCCTGCACCCCGAGGTGAGCATCACCGTCACGGTGAACGTCGCCCGCTCGCAGGAAGAGGCCGAGCTGCAGCTGTCCCGCGGTGGCATGGTCACCGCCGCCGACCTGCGCGACGAAGAGGAAGAGATCGAGGAGGCCCCCGAGGCCACCGAGACCGAGGACTCCGAGCAGGCCTGATCGCCGGCTCTGCGAGACCTCTCCGCTCGTCCGGAAGCCGCCCGCTCCCGCAAGGGGGTGGGGCGGCTTTCCGCTTTTCTGGGTCTTCGATTATAGAGCCATCAATTTCGGAGTTATCGCCCGCCCGGTTCCCCCATCCGTGTGTGCCGGACGCGTCACCACCATGCGCGGACGGGTCGTTGCGGCACCGGGCCGCAAACTCCGACGTTCCTTCCAGGTGAATCGTTGCGATTCGGTGAGGAGGAACGGAATGCTGCTCGCCCGCTTGCTCAATCCGGTTGTGACGGCCGGCGCCTTCGATCTTGTGGACGCCGATGGTCGGGTCCACCGCATCGGCTCCGGCAGCCCGAGGCTGTCTCTGCACCTGCACGACAAGGGCCTGCACCGCGAGCTCGTGATGAACCCCCGCCTGCGGTTCGGCGAGGCCTATATGGACGGCCGCCTGTCCATTGGGGGCGGCTCCATCTACGATTTCCTGGCGCTGCTCAGCGATGGTCCGGAGAATGTCCAGGGCGCGCTCGGCACGATTCGGGAGGCTCTGGCGCCGGTCCTGCGACTCGGGCAGCAGCACAACCCGCTGAAGCGCGCGCGCCGGAACGTCGCCCACCACTACGACCTGTCCCGCGCCTTCTTCGAACTCTTCCTCGACCGGGACATGCAGTATTCCTGCGCCTACTTCCCAACGCCGGACACCAGCCTGGACGACGCGCAGAAGGCCAAGAAGCGCCACATCGCGGCGAAGCTGCTGCTGCGCCCCGGCATGAGCGTGCTGGACATCGGATGCGGCTGGGGCGGCATGGCGCTGTATCTCGCCAAGACCACCGGCGCGCATGTCACCGGCATCACCCTGTCCACCGAACAGCTCGCCGTTGCCCGCGAACGCGCGGAACTGGCCGGCCTGTCGGACCAGGTGCGATTCGAGCTGCGCGACTACCGGCTGATGGACGGCACCTTCGACCGGATCGTCTCGGTCGGTATGTTCGAGCATGTTGGCCTGCCCCATTACGACGCCTTCTTCAAGAAGGTCCGCGACCTGTTGGCCGACGACGGGGTTGCCTTGCTGCACGCCATCGGACGGTCCGACGGGCCTGGCACGACCAATCCGTGGCTGCGCAAATACATCTTCCCCGGCGGTTACTCCCCGGCCCTGTCGGAAGTGCTGCCGTCCATCGAGAAGGCCGGGCTGTGGAACACCGACGTGGAGATCCTGCGGCTTCATTACGCCGAGACGCTGCGTCATTGGCGGGAACGCTTCCTGGCCCGCTGGGATGACGCGAAGGCCATGTACGACGAGCGTTTCTGCCGCATGTGGGAGTTCTATCTGGCCGGTGCGGAGATCGCCTTCCGCTACCAGGGCCACATGGTGTTCCAGATTCAACTCGCCCGTTCGGTCGGCGCCGTGCCGCTCACCCGCGACTATATGGTCAACACGGAACGGGCGCTCGTCCAGGCCTCCCCGGCCGTGGCCGTGCCCCACCAGCCCGCCGTGCGGCGCGTGTCATCCTAGCATCACTGCCGCCGGCTTATCCGCCCGGGAAGCGATGCAGATCCTCTTGTATTAATTGGGCTTTTTGGGTTACCCCCATCACTCTCACCCTGTGGATGAAAGTTATCCACACGAATTCGAAGGGGCCTTCGCCGTTCGCACAGCAAAGCCGCCCTGCCCTTTGGTACAGTGCCGGCCATGGACGACAAGACCACCCAGTTTTTCGAGCCGCGTCCGATGGACGGCGGCCCAACCCGTGCCGGTGCCGTCAAGCCCGCCGCCGAATACCGCACGCCTCCCCACAACGAGGAGGCGGAACAGGCGCTGCTCGGCGCCATCCTGGTGAACAACAAGGCGTATGAAAAGGTCGGCGAATTCCTGCGCGCCGAGCATTTCTACGACCCGGCGCACCAGCGCATCTTTTCGGCCATCGGCAAGATGGTGGAGCGCGGGCAGATCGCGAACCCCGTCACGCTGAAGGCTTATTTCGACAACGATCCGGAACTGGCCCCGGACGGGGGCGCCAGCTATCTGGCCCAGTTGGCCGCCAACGTCGTCACGGTGGTCAACGCTGGGGACTATGGCAAGACGATCCACGACCTGTTTCTGCGCCGCCAGCTGATCGAAGTCGGCACGGACATGGTCAACGAGGCGTACCAGCACGACCTCGACATCGATGCCATGGACCAGATCGAGACGGCGGAAAAGCAGTTGTTCGATCTCGCCTCCACCGGCGACGTGCGCGGCGGCTTCATCGCCTTCTCCGAGTCCCTGAAGGCGGCCATCGCCACGGCGGAAACGGCCTTCCGCCGGTCCAGCCACGTCACCGGCGTCACCACGGGCCTGCGCGACCTCGATCGCAAGCTGGGCGGCCTGCATCCGTCGGACCTGATCATTCTGGCCGGCCGCCCCTCGATGGGTAAGACAGCCCTGGCGACCAACATCGCCTTCAATGCGGCCAAGGCGCACATGCGCACCAACGGTGGCGAAGGCGCGCCGGTCGGTTTCTTCTCGCTGGAAATGTCGGCGGAACAGCTTGCCACCCGTATCCTGGCCGGCGAGGCCGAGGTGTCGGGCGACAAGATCCGCCGCGGCGAGATCAAGGACAGCGACTTCCCCAAATTCGTGGCGGCCAGCCAGGAACTCAGCCGCGTA
>JAEZPL010000805.1 GCA_023413605.1 Pseudomonadota bacterium | reverse complement strand
GGTCCTGCTCGTCCGGATGGGGGCCATCGCGCCGGCCGTGGCGATCGGCGGCGGGCTGGCTGCCCTGGCGGGGGTCGGGCTGGTCCTGCGCTCCCATTACCGGGACGTCCGGGAGGTCGGTGACTATGTGGCGCGGCTGGCCGACAATCCCGCCGCAGCGGCGGTGCCGCCGGCCGGCGGTTCCGCGACGGCGCGGACACTGAGGGCTTCGGTCGCGCGCCTGCACCGGGTCTTGGCCGACCGCACCGAACAGGCGCAGGCCCAGCTGGAAGCCAACGAATCGATCCTGGAGGCGCTGCACGACCCGCTGATGCTGGTCGGGGCGGACCGGCAGGTGGTGCGCGCCAACCAGGCGGCGCGGGACCTGTTCGGCGACCGCATCCTCGACCGCGATCTCGCCACATCCCTGCGGAACCCCAGCGTGCTGGAGGCGGTGGACGCGGTGCTGGGCGGCGCGGCCTCCCGCATCCTGGAATTCAGCCTGCCGGTGCCGGTGGAACGCATGTTCGAGGTGCGGGTGAAGCCCTTTCAGCGCCGGCTGCCCCGGCCGGTGCCGGAGGAAGATGCGCTGCTTCCGCCGGTGCCCGCGCCGGGCCGGCTTGTCATTCTGACGCTGCACGACATCACCGCCCTGCGCCGGTCGGAGCAGATGCGCGCCGACTTCATCGCCAACGCCAGCCATGAACTGCGCACGCCGCTGTCCTCGCTGCTGGGCTTCATCGAGACGTTGCGCGGTCCCGCCCGCGACGACCTGGAGGCGCACGAGCGCTTCCTGTCCATCATGCACGACCAGGCCAGCCGCATGGCCCGCCTCGTCAACGACCTGCTGTCGCTGTCGCGCATCGAGCTGGACGAGCACATGCCGCCGGCCGGTCGGGTGGACGTGCTGGACCGGCTGGACGGCGTGATCGCCGCGCTGGAGCTGAAGGCGGCCAGCCGCGGCATCCGGCTGAAGCTGGAAGGGCCGGACAGCCTGCCCGCCGTCGTCGGCGACGATGACCAACTGACCCAGGTGTTCCAGAACCTTGTCAGCAACGCCATCAAATACACGCGCGAGAACACGGACGTGACCGTCTCCGTGTCCATCGCCGACGGGGCCGTGGTCGGGATCGTGGGCACCGCGCCGATGCCGGGGCGCGGCGGACGCGGAAACCCCATGGTGGCGGTCGCCGTGCGCGACCAGGGGGAAGGCATCGCCCGCACCCACCTGCCGCGCCTGACGGAGCGCTTCTACCGCGTGGACGCGGCACGGTCGCGCGCCATGGGCGGAACCGGTCTCGGCCTCGCCATTGTGAAGCACATCGTGAACCGCCACCGCGGCCGGCTGACCATCGAAAGCGCGGTGGGGGTGGGCAGCACCTTCACCGTCTACCTGCCCGTCGCCGCGGACGACGCGGCGGCCGAGTCCGCCCGGCGGCAGGCGTGACGGCTGCCTTGATGGCCGGCCTTCCGGTGTATGACCAAAAGGCGGCGCCGTCATGAAACTGTCATGGAACTGTAATCGGCGAGTCGCGATCCCCGAATAATGTCCGCCTGCAAGCCGACCGTCCCCGGTGCGGCGGCCCGGCGCGGGCGCATGGCGTCTCCCCGCCGGATCGGCAATCGGCACATCGAAGGGAAGACCCGTGACCCGCAAGACGTTCGCCCTTACCGCCGCCGCGGCCATGACCATGGCCATGACCGCCGCCTTCGCCGGCGCGGCCAACGCCCAGTCGCGCGATCAGATCCGCGCCGTCGGCTCCTCGACGGTGTTCCCCTTCACCACCGCGGTGGCCGAGGCCTTCGGCAAGAGCAGCTCGTTCAAGACGCCGGTCATCGAGTCGACCGGCACCGGCGGCGGCCTGAAACTGTTCTGCGCGGGCGTCGGCCCGCAGCACCCGGACATCGTCAACGCCTCCCGCCGGATCAAGAAGTCCGAGGTCGAGCAGTGCGCCGGCAACGGCGTCACGCAGATCATGGAATTGAAGATCGGCTATGACGGCATCGCGCTGGCCTACTCCAAGAAGGCGCCGCACGTCGACCTGGGCACGGAAATCCTGTGGAAGGCGCTGGCCAAGGAAGTTCCGGTCGGCGGCAAGCTGGTCGCCAACCCCTACAGGACGTGGTCGGACATCGACCCGGCGCTGCCGAACAAGAACATCGAGGTGCTCGGCCCGCCTCCGACCTCCGGAACCCGCGACACCTTCAACGAGCTGGTGATGCTCGAAGGCTGTAAGAAGGTGAAGGAAGTCAAGGAGATCGTCGCCGACGAGAAGGCCCGTGAAAAGGCCTGCATGACCATCCGCGAGGACGGCGGTTACGTCGAGGCCGGCGAGAACGACAACCTGATCATCCAGAAGCTGACCGCCAACCCCGACAGCTTCGGCGTGTTCGGCTACAGCTACTTCGACCAGAACCGCGACAAGCTTCAGTCGGCCAGGATGGACGGCGAGGAGCTGTCTCCCGAATCGATCGCTGCCGGCAAGTACGAGCTGGCCCGCCCGTTGTATGTTTACGTGAAGAGCGCTCATGTCGGCGTCATTCCGGGCATCCGCGAGTTCATCGCCGAGTACACGGCGGAAAGGGCCTTCGGCGACGACGGCTATCTGGCCGACAAGGGCCTGATCCCGCTGCCGAAGAAGGACCGCGACGCGGTCCGCGCCTCCTCGGTCGACCTGTCCCCGCTCCAGCTCTGATCCGGGGCTTAAGGGCGGACACTGTTTCGATGTGACGGGAAGCCCCTCTTCCATGGTGGGGGAGGGGCTTTCCAAGGTTCCAATTCCGGCGGATTTGCATGCAGCTCACGGTACTGCTCATCATTCTGGCCCTGCTCACGGTCATCGGCTTCCAGATGGGCCGGTCGCGCGCTTCGGCGTCGGTCGGCGGCCGCGTCGTCGAGCTGCATTCGGTGCCCTCCTACCACGGCTTCTACGTGGCGCTCTGGGCCGGGCTGCCGGCCCTGCTTCTGTTCGTGCTGTGGACCGTGTCGGAAGGCTGGATGGTCATGCAGATCGTGCTGGCCGGCCTGCCCGAGCGCTTCACCAGCGTCGACGACCAGGCGCTCAGCCTGCTGCGCGCCGACATACTGAACCTCGCGCACGGCATCGCCACCGGGCGGGAGCCCGACCCGGCGGTGGCCGCGGCGGCGGAACGCTACGTCCGCCTGCGCGCGCTCGGCGACTGGAGCCTGCTGGCCATCGGGTCCTGCGTGGCGATCGCCGGCCTGCTGTTCGCCCGCCGCCGGATCACGCCGGACCTGCGCGCCCGCAACCGGGTGGAACGCGCGGTCACCGTCGCGCTGGTCATCTGCTCGCTGGTCGCCATCCTGACGACCATCGGCATCGTGCTGTCGCTGCTGTTCGAGGCGATGCGCTTCTTCGCGGTGGTCAACCCGCTGGACTTCCTGTTCGGCACGCATTGGAGCCCGCAGATGGCGATGCGGGCCGATCAGGTCGGCTCCTCCGGTTCCTTCGGCGCGATCCCGCTGTTCGCCGGCACGCTGCTGATCACCGCCATCGCCATGACCGTGGCGGTTCCGGTCGGGCTGATGTCGGCCATCTTCATGTCCGAATACGCCAGCCCGCGCCTGCGCACCTTGCTGAAGCCGATCCTGGAAGTCCTGGCCGGCATCCCGACCGTGGTCTACGGCTTCTTCGCGGCGCTGACCATGGCGCCCTTCGTCCGTGGGCTGGGGCAGGGGCTGGGCCTGGACGTCAGCTCCGAATCGGCGCTGGCGGCGGGCATCGTGATGGGCGTCATGATCATTCCCTTCGTCAGCTCGCTGTCCGACGACGTGATCAACGCGGTGCCGCAGTCCCTGCGCGACGGCTCCTACGGCCTCGGCGCCACCAAGTCGGAGACGATCCGGCTGGTCGTGCTGCCGGCGGCGCTGCCGGGCATCGTCGCCGCGGTGATGCTGGCGGTCAGCCGCGCCATCGGCGAGACGATGATCGTCACCATGGCCGCCGGCCTGACCGCGAACCTGACCGCCAACCCGCTGGAGGCTGTCACCACCGTGACCACCCAGATCGCCACGCTGCTGGTCGGCGATCAGGAGTTCGACAGCCCCAAGACGCTGTCGGCCTTCGGGCTTGGCCTCATGCTGTTCGTCGTGACGCTGGTGCTCAACATGGTCGCCCTGCGGGTGGTCCAGAAGTATCGAGAGAAATATGACTGACCTCGCGGAACAGGACAGCCGGGCCATGCCGGTCACCGCCTCCAAATCCCGGTACCAGAGCGCGGAATTCACCGCCCGCCTGCAACGCCGCTACGCCGCCGAACGGCGTTTCCGGATGGCCGGCATCGCCGCCGTCGGGCTCGCCTCGCTCATGCTGGTGGTGCTGCTGGGCTCCATCGTCAGCAAGGGCTACACGGCCTTCTGGCAGACGCAGATCCGCCTGGAGGTCACGCTCGACAAGGCCCAGGTGGATGAGCGGAACTACATGGGGATCCTGCGCCAGGCGCTCTACGCCCAGGTGCCGGAGGTGACCGACCGCGCCGGCCGCCGCTCGCTGAACGAGCTGCTGTCTTCCGGCGCGCCCTACGAGCTTGAGGCGCTGGTGAAGGACAACCCGTCCATCGTCGGCACGAAGCAGACGGTGTGGGTGCTGGCCGACGACGAGGTCGACCAGTTCAGGAAGGGCTTCATCCGCCGCGACGTGCCGGAATCGGAACGCCGCCTGAACGACATCAAGATCGGGGCCATCGACAAGCTTGCCGCCTCGGGCGCCATCGCCGGCACCTTCAACACCACCCTGTTCAGCGCCGGCGACAGCCGAGAGCCCGAGCAGGCCGGCATCTGGGGCGCCATCGTCGGTTCCGCCCTGACGTTGGTCGTCACCATGCTGTTGTCGGTGCCCATCGGCGTCGCCGCCGCGGTGTATCTGGAGGAGTTCGCGCCCAAGAACCGCTGGACCGACCTGATCGAGGTGAACATCAACAACCTCGCCGCGGTGCCGTCGATCATCTTCGGCCTGCTTGGTCTGGCGGTGTTCCTGGGCTTCTTCGGCCTGCCGCGCTCCGCCCCGCTGGTCGGCGGGCTGGTGATGGCGCTGATGACGCTGCCGGTGATCATCATCGCGTCGCGCGTGGCGCTGAAGGCGGTGCCGCCGTCGATCCGCGAGGCGGCGCTGGGCGTCGGCGCCTCGCCGCTCCAGACGGTGACGCACCATGTGCTGCCGCTGGCCCTGCCGGGCATCCTGACCGGCACCATCATCGGCATGGCCCGCGCGCTGGGCGAAACGGCGCCGCTGCTGATGATCGGCATGGTCGCCTTCATCGTCGACGTGCCCCAGGGGCTGACCGACAGCGCCACGGTGCTGCCCGTTCAGATCTACATGTGGGCCGACAGCCCCGAGCGTGCCTTCACCGAACGCACTTCGGCGGCGATCCTGATCCTGCTCGGCATCCTGATCCTGCTGAACGGGACGGCCGTGATCCTGCGCAAGAAATTCGAGAGGCGTTGGTAACCCCCATGAGCGTCCAGACCCACATTCCGGCCACCGCTTCGGTTCCGCGTCCCGCCGCCCCCGCC
>JAEZPL010000725.1 GCA_023413605.1 Pseudomonadota bacterium | reverse complement strand
CCTCAGATTGGCGCCGTCCACCTCGACCTTCTTGCGCACGACGTAGGACGGCTGGTTCCGCCCGCCTTCCGCCGACGGCAGCACCTCCGAACCCGGAGGGGCGCGGCCCGTGGTCGGGTCGGCGTTCATGTCCACCAGCCGGAAGGTCATCTTCGCGGTGGTGCCCAGAAGGCGCTTGATGCGGTCGGGTTCCTCGACGCCCGGCAGCTGCACCAGGATGCGGTCGGTGCCCTGGCGCGCGATGATCGGCTCGTTGACGCCGGTCTCGTCGATTCGGCGGCGCACGATCTCGATGGATTGCTCCACCGCCTGGGTCGCGCGTTCGCGCATGGCGGCCTCGCTCAGCGTGGCCGTGACCGTGGCGCCGTTGGTCGTCACATCCAGGTCGGGCTGACCGCCGCCGAGCGCGCCGCCGCCAACGTTGTTGGCGAGCTGGCGCAGCGCCTTGGCCGCCTCGGCGGCCTGGGCCGGGTCGCGCAGCTGCACCGTGATGCCGCGCTCGCCCGGAGTGATCGCCGTGTAACCGATGTTGGCGTTGCGCAGCTGGGTGCGGGCCGAATCCACCAGGCTTTCGACGCGGTCGTGGATGACCGCGCCCATGTCGACCTCAAGCAGCAGGTGCGACCCGCCGCGCAGGTCGAGGCCGAGGTTGACCCGCGTGTTGGCGTACCAGGCCGGCAGAGCGGCCAGCGTCTCGCGGCTGAGGAAATTCGGCAGCGAGAGGATGGTCCCAAGCACGCAGATCGCGATGATCAGGTAAGTCTTCCAGCGCGGAAAATACAGCATACGTCAACCAGTCCCGTTCGCTACCGATGGGCCGCGTTACTTGCGGCCCGCCACCTTGGCCTCGTCGGCCTTCTCGCCGTCCGCGGTCTCGGCCGCGGCGGTGCCGCCGCCCGTTCCGCCGCCCGTATTGCCCTTGCCGGCCGGCTCGGTCTTGGCGAGCACGAGATTCACGGTGGAGCGGATGACGCGGACGCGGACATTCTCCGCGATTTCGACCTGCAACTCGTCCTCGGGACCGACCTTGGTCACCGTGCCGATGATGCCGCCGCCCGTCACGACGCGGTCGCCGCGGCGGATCGCTTCCAGCATGCTCTTGTGTTCCTTCATCTTCTTCTGCTGCGGACGGATCAGCAGGAAATAGAAGACGACGAAAATCAGGATCAGCGGCAGAAACTGCACGATCATGTCGGCGCCGCCTGCGGCGGGCGCGGCGGTCTGTGCATAGGCCGTCGATACGAACATCTGGAAGCTCCCTGTGGTTTGGTACCGAAAGCGCAACGGCGCTCTCGGACGCCGCGACTATAGCGGTCCGGGCTGTTGATGCAATGGAATAGGCAGGGTTGACCGGGGCTTCAAGGTCCGCGCGTGTCGGCCACCGCGAACAGCAGCAGAAACTTGCGAACGCAGGACGCTCCGACCGGCTCAACTCCATGGAACGAGCGGTCGGATGGTGCATAGACCAGCAAATGGTTCGGCAGGAACGGTGCCGTGCCCGCCAGTTCGAAATCCTCGCGGGGGAAACGGTCGACCCGCCGATGCAGCGGAACGGTGAAGCCGGGATCGCGGGGGCGGTAGAGCGCCGTTCCCAAATGCGGCTGGCTGTCGTCGTCGGGCATGTAGAGCAGCATGGACAGGAAGGTGGCGTCCATGTCGGTGTGCGGCAGCATGGCGTGGCCGCTGTGGTCCTCGATCAGGCGCACGTTCAGGACCGGCGGGCGCTTGCCCCGGTCCATCTTCGCCGCCAGCGCCGGAAAGCGCGGCGCCATCCGGACCAGCGTATCCGGCCCGAACAGTGCGTCGCGCACCTCGCGCCACACGGCCGCGTCCTCCGGCGCCATGGCGGACAGGCTGCGGTTGCCGAGATCCGCCTGGAAACGGCGCGGCGCGGCGTCGAACTGCAGCAGGGACAGGGTCTCGAACGCCGGCCAATGGGCCTTGGCCCGCCGGTACAGGTCATCCGGCAAGGCATCCGCCACGATGCAATGCGGATAGGGATCCGAACGCACCGGCGCGTCGGCGAGACGGTTCAGGACGTGTTCGGCACTCGTCCTCGGCAGGGCTTCGGCTTCCATAAACCGCCTCGCGTGCATTTTGATTGCGATCCTCGCGCATGACCATACCGACAGGAAGGGTTGCGCGGCAAGCGCCCCGCCCGGCCGCCGGCCGCCTTGTCTGGAAGCGACCGCGCGGGGTAGGGTCGCTGAAACTTTCCGGCAGACCCGGCATCCGCCAGAAAATTTCCCGGAAGAAACGCGTCGAGAAACGATCATGTCCGACAACGACCTGCTGCCGCTGCTGTCCCGCATCGCCGAGGCGCTGGAGCGCCTTGCCCCGCCGCCCCCCGCGCGGCTCGACCTCACCGCCGCCGACGCCTTCGTCTGGCACGCCGATCCCGACCGTCTGGAGCCGGTGCCGGTCGTCAACCGTGTCGAGATCGGCCTGCTCCAGGGCGTGGAGCGGCAGCGCGACATCCTGCTGGACAACACGGCCCGCTTCGCCGCCGGCCTGCCGGCCAACAATGCCCTGCTGTGGGGCTCGCGCGGCATGGGGAAAAGCTCGCTGGTGAAGTCGGTGCACGCCGCCGTCGCCGAAAAGCACCCCGGCACCATCGCGTTGGTGGAAATCCACCGCGAGGACATTCCCACCCTACCCCGGCTGCTCGCCCGTCTGAAGGACGAACCGCGCCGCTTCATCCTGTTCTGCGACGATCTGTCCTTCGACCACGACGACGCGCACTACAAGTCGCTGAAGGCGGTTCTGGAGGGCGGCATCGAGGGCCGGCCGGAAAACGTCGTCTTCTACGCCACGTCCAACCGGCGCCACCTGATGCCGCGCGACATGATCGAGAACGAGCGCTCCACCGCCATCAACCCGGCCGAGGCCGTGGAGGAGAAGGTGTCGCTGTCCGATCGGTTCGGCCTGTGGCTGGGCTTCCACAACTGCGACCAGCAGACCTACTTCGCGATGATCGAGGGCTACGCGAAGCGCTTCGGCCTCGACGTCCCGGCCGAACAGCTGCGCGCCGAGGCGGTGGAATGGTCGGTCACGCGCGGCAGCCGGTCCGGCCGCGTCGCGTGGCAGTTCATCCAGGACCTTGCTGGCCGTCTCGGGAAGCCCCTTCGCTGACGCGGCTTCCGTCCAGGCGGTCGCGCGGATCGACCGCCTGACTGCCCTTGCGCAGTTCGAAATGAAGCTGCGGGCTGGTCACCGCGCCGGTCTGGCCGACCGTGCCGATGGCCTGCCCGCGCTTCACGCTCGCCCCACGCTCCACGTCGATGCGGTCGAGGTGGGCGTAAGCGGTGATGAAGCCATCCGCGTGCTTGACCAGAAGCAGGTTCCCGAACCCGCGCAGTTCGTTGCCCGCGTAGGCGACCACGCCGTTGTCGACGGCCACCACGGGCGCACCCTTGCTGGCGGCGATGTTGATGCCGTCGTTGTGCATCCCGTCGGACTTCGGCCCGTAGGTCGAGATCACCTTGCCCTTCACCGGCCACAGGAACCGCCCAGACGAGCGCGGCACCGACTCAGGCTCCACCGGTTTGGGTGGCGGCGCGGCGGCAACCTCCTGCGCAGGCCGGGCGGCGGGCGGCGGGGGCGGAGCGGCTTCCACCGAACGGGACGCGGGCGCCTCGGCGACGACGGGCGCCGGCTTCTGGCCGGGAAGGCGCAGCGAGGTCGGAGCCTGCCCCGGCTGGTAAGTCATGCCGGCGCCGGCATCCGCCGTGACGGTTGGCTTGGCGCCCGGCACCGGTGTGGGCACGCTGCCCGAAGCCACCGGGGCCTGAGCCGTCACTGGAGCCGGGCCGCCGGAGGGCGGCGGCAGTTCGGTCGCCTGGATCGAACCGCGCGACACCTGCTTGACCGGCGCGGTCCCGACCACCGGACCCGACGATGCCGCACCGCTCCCGGCGGACGGGGCCTCGGCGACCGCGATGGCCTCCGAACGCGCGCCGCCGCCCGGCAGCCGAAGCGGCTGGCCGGCCTGCACGGCGTAGGGCGGACTCAGGTTGTTGATGCGGGTCAGCTCGCTGACGTCCACGTTGTGCATGCGGGAGATGCCGTAGAGCGTGTCGCCCTTCTGCACGATGTACTGGCGCGACGTCGGCAGCACCAGCCGTTGCCCGATCTCCAGCTTGTAGGGCGGCGACAGCCGGTTGGTCTCGATCAGGTCGCGGAGCGGCACGTTGTAGCGGCGCGACAGCGTGTAGGCGGTGTCGCCGCGCGCCACGATGATCGCCCCGCCCGCGGAGTCCGGTGAACTGCCGACCGTGGTCACCGGGGCCAGGGCGCCGGTGCGCTCGCACGCCGTCACCAGCGGCAGCAGCAGGAACGCCGCCGCGACAAGACGCCCTTTCACGCCGAAGGGGCCGGAAACCCCATCTCGGATGGAGGATCCGAAGGCGGGTCGGACAGCAACGGTACGAAGCGGACGGGCCACAGGTCCTCCCGAGTGAGACCGGTTTCGGTCCGCCGGATGCGGACCACCCGCTGTTCGCGGTAGTCCCCACCCAGCGGGATGACCATGACACCACCAACGGAGAGCTGATCCGTCAAGTCCTTTGGCGCGTCGGGTCCGCCCGCCGCCGTGACCAGTATGCGCTCGAAGGGGGCCTGTTCGGGCCACCCCCGGGTGCCGTCGCCGTGCCGCGTGGTGATGTTGTGCAGGCGCAGCGCCTGGAATCGCTTCTCCGCCTCGTCCAGCAGCGGCTTCAACCGCTCGATGGTGTAGAGGCGGCGGCACAGCCGCGACAAAATGGCCGCCTGATAGCCGGAGCCGGTGCCGACCTCCAAAACCTTCTGCCGGTCGTTCAGCTCCAGCGCCTGCGTCATCAGCGCGACGATCAGCGGCTGGCTGATCGTCTGGCCGAGGTCGATGGGCAGGGCCGTGTCCTCCCAGGCCTGGTCCTGG
>JAEZPL010000799.1 GCA_023413605.1 Pseudomonadota bacterium | reverse complement strand
GGTCCTGCTGGCCATCGTCGTCCTCATTCGCTTCCGCCCGCAGGGGCTGTTCGTGGCGAGGGTCCGCGCATGACGACGAACACCGCCGCCAATACCGCCGCCAACACCCCGGCGAATACGCCGGTCGGCACCCCGCTGAGCGCTGGAACGACCGCGGGAGCGGGCGCCGAAGCGCGCAGCCCGGCGTCGGCCCGGTCACGGGCGTCCCGCCGGCAGACGATGGTGCAGGTCGCGCTCTACGCGGCGGTGTGCGCCGGGATCTTCGTGCTGCCGCTGGGGCTCGACGACTTCCTGCTGAACAAGCTGGCACGCTACCTCGTGCTCGGCATGCTGGCGATGGCGCTCGCCCTGTCCTGGGGCTACGCCGGCATCCTGAACCTGGGTCAGGCGCTCAGCTTCGGGCTCGGCTCCTACTGCATGGCGATGACGCTGAAGCTGCGCACGGTGCCGGTCCACACCGGGCCGGAAGGGCTGCCGGACTTCATGGTGTGGAACAACGTGCAGGAGCTTCCCTGGTTCTGGGTGCCGTTCCATTCCACCGCCTTCGCGCTGGCGGCCGGGATACTGATCCCCGTGGGGCTGACCATGCTGCTGGGCTGGTTCATCTTCCGCGGCCGGGTGACGGGCGTCTACACGGCGATCATCACGCTGGCGGCGCTGGTCGTCGTGAACCTGCTGATCGTCGACCAGCAGCGCTACACCGGCGGATTCAACGGCATCACCGATCTGGCCCAGCTGTCGCTGTTCGGCGTGGAGTTCGACGCCTACTCCAGCTCCACCTACTATCTGGTGGCGTCCTGCCTGACCGCCGCGCTGTTCCTGGCGCTGACCTTCACCCGAAGCAAGGCGGGCCTGATCCTCCAGGCCATTCGCGACCATGAGGAGCGGGTCCGCTACTTCGGCTACGACGTCGCCCACTACAAGATCGCGGCGCTGGCCGTGTCGGCGGCCATCGCCGGGGTGGCGGGCATGCTCTACACGGTGGTGATGGAGTTCGCCTCGCCGACCTTCCTCGGCGTGCAGCTCAGCCTGTCGGTGGTGATCTGGTGCGCGGTCGGCGGGCGCAGCAGCCTGCTGGGGGCCGTGCTCGGCGCCGTGCTGGTGGCCGGCATGCAGGGAATGCTGTCGGAATCCGAGACCTTCATCGACACCTGGACCCTGGTGATGGGGGCCATGTTCGTCCTGGTCGTGCTGTTCCTGCCCAAGGGGCTGGCCGGGCTGGTGGACATGGTCGCCGCCCGGACTGCCGCCCGTCTGTTCCCCCGCCGCCGCGAGGCCGCCTTCGCGCCGCCGCCGTCCACGGCGGCCGGGGCCGGCGGCAGCGGGAAGGAGGCCGCGTGATGACGCCCCATCTCGAACTGCGCGACGTGACGGTCACCTTCAACGGCTTCCTGGCGGTGGCCGGCCTGAACCTCGCGGTGCAGCGCGGCGAGCTGCGCTGCCTGATCGGCCCCAACGGGGCGGGCAAGACGACCGCGCTGGACCTCATCTGCGGCAAGGTGAAGCCGTCCGGCGGCACCATCATGCTGGGCGACCGGCGGCTCAACCGCCTGGAGGAGCAGGAGATCGCCCGCGCGGGCGTCGGGCGCAAGTTCCAGGTGCCCAGCGTCTTCCGCGATCTCAGCGTGCGCGAAAACCTGGAGGTGGCCTGCTGCAAGGTCACCGGCGTCTTCCGCAACGCCCTGCGCTTCGGCCGCGGTGCGGAGAGCGACGGGCTGGAGAAGCTCGCCGCCCTGGTCGGGCTGGAGGACCAGCTGGACCGGCAGGCCGGCTTCCTGTCGCACGGCCAGACCCAGTGGCTGGAGATCGCCCTGCTGCTGGCCCAGAACGCCGAGCTGATCCTGATGGACGAGCCCACCGCCGGCATGACCGTGCAGGAGACCCGCAAGACGGCGGAGCTGTTCAACCGCCTGAAGGGCCGCCACACGCTGGTCGTGGTCGAACACGACATGGGCTTCATCAAGGAGATCGGCGACGTGATCTCGGTGATGCACCAGGGGCGGCTGCTCGCCGAGGGCACCGTCCGGCAGATCGAGGAGCATCCCGAGGTGCGCCGGGCCTATCTCGGCCGCGGAGGAATCAGCCATGCTTGAGCTGACCAACGTCGACGCCTACTACGGCAACAGCCGGGCCATCCAGAACCTCAGTCTCGACGTGAAGGAGGGCGCCTTCGTCGCCGTCCTGGGGCGCAACGGCGTGGGCAAGACCACGCTGATGCGCACCATCATCGGCCTGATGGACCGGATGTCCGGCAGCATCCGCCTGGACGGCATGGAGATCGGCGGGCGCCGCACGCACGAACGGGCGCTGGCCGGGATCGGCTACGTGCCGCAGGGCCGGGGCATCCTGCCCCGCTTCACCGTGCGCGAGAACCTGTGCCTGGGGCTGTTCGCCAACCCCAAGGGGCGGCGCGGCATCGACGAGCGGGTGTTCGACCTGTTCCCGATGCTGAAGCAGCAGTTGCACCGCAAGGGCGGCAACCTGTCCGGCGGCCAGCAGCAGCAGCTGGCCATCGCCCGCGCGCTGCTGACGGACCCCAAGGTCATCCTGCTGGACGAGCCCACCGAGGGCATCCAGCCCAACATCGTCGAGCAGATCGAGGAGGTGATCGTCCGGCTCAACCGCGAGCACGGGATCACCATCGTGCTGGTCGAACAGAACGTCGATTTCGCCCGCCGCGCCGCGCAGGCCTTCGTCCTGATGGAGAAGGGCAGGGTCGCGGCGAAAGGATCCGTCGCTGAGCTGACGGACGATCTCGTCCACCGGCACATGGCGGTGTGACCGGCAACAATTCGCAAAAGGAGGAACGGCACCATGCTTCACGGCGACATTTCGAGCAGCAACGACACCGTCGGCGTCGCGGTCGTCAACTACAAGATGCCGCGCCTGCACACCCGCGCCGAGGTGCTGGAGAACGCGCGCAACATCGCGACCATGATCGCCGGCATGAAGGTCGGCCTGCCGGGCATGGATCTGGTGATCTTCCCCGAATACTCCACGCACGGCATCATGTACGACCCGAAGGAGATGTACGAGACGGCCTCCACCGTCCCCGGCGAGGAGACGCAGATCTTCTCCGAGGCCTGCCGCAAGGCCAAGGTCTGGGGCGTCTTCTCCCTGACCGGCGAACAGCACGAGGAGCATCCGCACAAGGCGCCCTACAACACCCTGATCCTGATGAACGACCAGGGCGAGATCGTGCAGAAGTACCGCAAGATCATGCCCTGGGTGCCCATCGAGGGCTGGTATCCCGGCAACTGCACCTATGTGTCGGAAGGTCCGAAGGGCCTGAAGATCAGCCTGATCATCTGCGACGACGGCAACTACCCCGAGATCTGGCGCGACTGCGCCATGAAGGGGGCGGAGCTGATCATCCGCTGCCAGGGCTACATGTACCCGGCCAAGGAGCAGCAGGTCATCATGTCCAAGGCGATGGCCTGGGCCAACAACACGTACGTCGCGGTCGCCAACGCCGCGGGCTTCGACGGCGTCTATTCCTACTTCGGCCATTCCGCGATCATCGGCTTCGACGGGCGCACGCTCGGCGAATGCGGAACGGAGGAGATGGGCATCCAGTACGCCCAGCTTTCCAAGTCGCTGATCCGCGACGCGCGCAAGAACATGCAGTCGCAGAACCACCTCTTCAAGCTGGTGCACCGCGGCTACACGGGCAAGATCAACTCCGGCGAGGAGCCGAAGGGCGAGGCGGCCTGCGCCTACAGCTTCTACCATGACTGGATCAACGATCCGGAAGGCACCCGCGCCCGCGTCGAGGCGATGACCCGCGGCACCGTCGGCACCGAGGAATGCCC
>JAEZPL010000620.1 GCA_023413605.1 Pseudomonadota bacterium | reverse complement strand
GGGTAGGATGCCCGCAGGTCGTCCATCATGGCTTGGCAGGCCGGCTGATCCGGCGCGCGCACGGCGTCGGACTTCGCCAGCGTGTCCAGCAGCAGGCGCAGCCCGTCGACCATCCGCTCCTGCTCGGCCTCGACCAGCGCCGCAAGATGCCGGGCGCCCTGCCGGGCCTCAGCCACGCGGGATTCGCGCAGCGCAAACTCATTGTTCACCTCGATCACCGCCGCCGGCACGAGCGATACGAAAACCAGCAACAGCAGTCGGTGAAGGAGGCTCATGCAACGCCCCTTTCGGCGCAAAGGTGCAAGGGGAAGAGAAGGTAGCGGCCTCCGGGAACAGGCGGCGGTCAGCGCGCCCGCGTCGCCCTCCACAGGCCGGAGCGCTCCGCCCCCGCGGCGATCCTCCGGTCCGCGATCTCAGCTTCATCCACTTCGGCGATTCCGGCAAGCTTAAGCGCACGCAGGAGTATGCTGCGCACCGTAGTGCCCTCTTCCTCCGCTCGGCGGCGCACCGCACGTTTCACGCTCTGCGGCACCATGGCGGCGAGTTGCACATCGGGTTCCCGCCGCTCGGCGGAGCTTTTGGCGGTGCCCTGCGGGTTGGCTTGCACGGGGTGGAGTCGGTCGTTGCGCATCAATCTGACCATGAATGGTTCGAACGTACGATTCCTCGCACAACATGGTTAATTTCTGATTAACCATGTTTTGGGCGACCATCCGGTGCTTCAGTGGCGCTGCCCGCCTCGGCGGAGTGAAGGCGGCTACACCGGAATTGATGTTGACCGAACCCCATCTTCGCCTTTTGCATGAGGCGGGTATCGTCAGGGTCGCCCCTCGGTCCCGAAGGTTTGGAACCAAACGATTCGGGGTCGGGAGGGCGGCGCCCGCCCCAGCGTCAGGAGCACCCCCGATCGCCGCCGGCCGCCGCACGCCGGAGAAAAACGTCCAGAGGAGAGGAGCGACGAGTTTGGCATCACGTCCATCGAAGCGCCGAATCGCCATCATCGGGGCCGGCTTCACCGGCAGCGTGCTGGCCGCCCACCTCCTGCGCTGCGCTGAGGAGCCGACAAGCATCCACCTGATCGAACGGGCGCCGAACGTCGGTACCGGCCTCGCCTACTCCACCCCGAACAGCGCCCATGTGCTGAACGTGCGCGCCTACAACATGAGCGCCTATCCGGACGACCCGCGCCATTTCCTGCGCTGGCTGTGGGCGCAGGACGACGGGGAAGCGGTACCGCCGAGCGGCCATGCCTTCGTCTCCAGGGCGCGCTACGGCGCCTACATCCAGGACGTGCTGCGCGAGGCGCAGGCCGACGCCCCGCACCACGTATCGCTGACCATCGTCCAGGCCGAGGTTGTCGATCTGGCCCAGGACTCGACGGGCGGCGTCCGACTGCGGCTGGGCAGCGGGGTCAGCCTTGCCGTCGACATGGCGGTGCTCTGCGTCGGGAACTTCGCGCCATCCCCACCGCCGGTACCGGCGCCGGAGGTCTTCGCCTCCGACCGCTTCGTCGCCACGCCATGGGACTGGCCGGCGCTGGCCGCCATCGACCCGGACGCGCCGGTGCTGATCCTGGGCACCGGGCTGACCATGGTGGACACGGTTCTGTCCCTGGAAAACCAGGGGCACCGCGGCCCCATCGTGGCCCTGTCGCGGCGCGGCCTTCTGCCCGCCGTGCATGAGGAAGCGCGGCCCTTCAGGTGCTTCGTCCACCCACAGGTGATGCCGCACACCGTGCTGGACGTGCTGATCGCGCTGAAGGCGGACGTCCGCCGGGCAAAAGCCGCGGGATTGGACTGGCGGTCGGCCTTTGATGCCCTGCGGCCCTATCACCACCTGATCTGGAAGCATCTGCCGCTGGAGGAGCGCCGGCGCTTCCTGCGCCATGCCCGCTCCTATTGGGAGGTGCACCGGCACCGCATGGCGCCGGAGGTGGCCGCGCGGATCGAGGCGTTGCGTGCGAACGGCCGCCTGGCCATCCGGGCGGGCCGCCTGCGCGATCTTCGCCTGACGCCCGACGGCGTGGAGGCGACGGTCCGGGCGCGCGGCTCCGACGGCGCCACATGGACGCGGGAGGTCGGCTCCATCATCAACGCCACCGGGACGGAATGCGACTTCGGTCGAATCAAGCACCCGCTGGTGCGGGCGCTGCTCCAGCGCGGGCTCGCCCAGCCGGATCCGCTGCGGCTCGGCCTCGACGTCACCGAGGACGGCGCGCTGATCGGGGAGGACGGAACCCCGTCCGACCGCCTGTTCGCCCTCGGCCCCGTCAGCCGTCCGCCCTTCTGGGAAATGACCGCCGTGCCTGAGCTGCGCAGCCAGTGCGCCAACGCCGCCCGGCACCTCGCCCGCATGCCCCTGAACCGTGTCGAAGCGCAACAGGCCGCACCGGTGCGGTCACGGGTCAGCTCTTGAGGCGCGTTCATCCACGCACCGCCATCCAATGCCTCCAGCACGCCGCAGGGAAAATCACACCTCTGCCAGGGCGTGGGCAAAGCTGTCGACGCCGCGGGCTCCATCCTCGGTGAGGGCGTAGGTTCCCTTCACCACCCGGACGAACCACCCGTAGACGTTCCGCTGGAGGATGGCCGCCACGTCCTTGGGCGCACCCGCGGTCCGCATGGCCTTCAGCGTCATCGGGCCGTCCTTCAGCAGGCGCGCGCAGCGCAGCGCGTCCTGCCGGTAGGCGGTGACGATGGGCACGCGGGTGGAGCCGCCGCGGTTGGGGTCGCCCTGTCGGCGGGCGTGTTCGCTCAGCAGGCGGGCGGTGCGCTTCCGGTCCTTGCGCGGCGCGTAGGGAACGGGGTCGAGCAGCACCTCCACCCGATGCCCTTCCGCCCGCGCAGTGTCCACCACCAGCAGCCCTACCCCGATCCGACGGCAGAGCTTGCGAACGTCGCTGTCGTAGGGGGACGCGCCGCTGGCTTTGCGGCCGGGCTGCGGAACGGCGAGATAGACCAGATCGGTCAGGCCGAGCCGGTCCACGCCCTGAAGCACCAGTTCCAGGGTAAAGCGTTTCTTCAACTCGACGATCAGCGGCGGATCGCCGTCGCGCAGAGCGACGAGGTCGCAACCGTGGATCTCGGCTTTGACGTCAAAGCCCTGCTCTTCCAAGAAGGCTTTGACCGGTGCGTAGAGATCAGTTTCAGCGACGATGGGCACGGCGGGAAGGAGGCTCAGCAAACAAGGGCCCCCACCCTAAACCCTCCCCCGCTTCGCGGGGGAGAGAAAAGCGCGTGCCGTCAGGCAGCGGCCTTCTGCTTGCGCAGGATGGCCAGGATGTCCGACGCGGCCTTAGGGATGTTGGTGCCGGGGCCGTAGATGGCGGCGGCACCAGCCTTGTAGAGGTAGTCGTAATCCTGCGGCGGGATCACACCGCCGCAGACGACCAGGATGTCGCCGGCACCCTGCTTGCGCAGTTCCTCGACCAGTTGCGGCACCAGGGTCTTGTGACCGGCGGCCTGCGACGACACGCCGATGACGTGTACGTCGTTTTCGACGGCTTGGCGGGCGGCCTCTTCCGGGGTCTGGAACAGCGGCCCGATGTCCACGTCGAAGCCGATGTCGGCGAAGCTGGTCGCGATGACCTTCGCGCCGCGGTCGTGTCCGTCCTGGCCCATCTTCACGACCAGGATGCGCGGCCGGCGGCCTTCCTCGGCGGCGAAACCGGCCACTTCCTCCTGAATGCGTTTGAATCCCTCGTCGCCCTCGTAGGCGGCGCCGTAGACGCCGGAGACGGAGCGGATGACCGCCACATGGCGGGTGAAGGCTTTCTCCAGCGCGTCGGAGATTTCGCCGACGGTGGCGCGGGCGCGGGTGGCCTCGACAGACAGGGCCAGCAGGTTGCCGGTCTTCTCGGCCGCGGCCTTGGTCAGGGCCTCCAGCGCGGCGCGGCACTTGGCCTCGTCGCGGCTGGCGCGGACCTTGTTGAGGCGGGCGATCTGGGACTCCCGGACGGCGGTGTTGTCGATGTCCAGCACGTCGACCATCTCGGGGTTTTCCGGACGGTACTTGTTGACGCCGACGATCACCTCCTCGCCGCGGTCGATGCGGGCCTGGCGGCGCGCCGCGGCCTCCTCGATCAGCAGCTTGGGCATGCCGCCCTCGACCGCCTTGGTCATGCCGCCCATCTCCTCGACCTTGTTGATCAGGTCGAGCGCCGCGTTGGCGAGGCTGTGGGTCAGATGCTCGATGTAATAGGAGCCGCCGAGCGGATCGACCACGTTGGTCACGCCCGACTCCTCCGCGATGATCAGCTGCGTGTTGCGGGCGATGCGCGCGGAGAACTTGGTCGGCAGGCCCAGCGCCTCGTCGAAGGCATTGGTGTGCAGCGACTGGGTGCCGCCCAGCACGGCGGCCATCGCCTCGATGGTCGTGCGGATGACGTTGTTGTAGGGGTCCTGCTCCGTCAGCGACACGCCCGAGGTCTGGCAGTGGGTGCGCAGCGCCAGCGAGCGAGCGTCCTTCGGGTCGAACTTCTGCTTCATCAGGGTGGACCACAGC
>JAEZPL010000597.1 GCA_023413605.1 Pseudomonadota bacterium | reverse complement strand
GTGCTGGGCCTGATGGGCCGGGAACATGGACACGAAGAACTCCGACCAGCCGCCCATGCGCACGCGCACGAGGTCGTACTTCTCGGGGTCCCGCGTGGCGTTGGCAAAGGTTTCGGGGTTGGCGCAGGTCACGGTCAGGATGTTGGCCCCCTGCCCGTCCGCGAAGGCGCGCAGCACGGCCTTCAGGGCATCGGGCGGGAAGTCCTCCCGGATGCACAGGTCGGTCGGCGCGCCGTCGTTGTAAGCCCGCGCGCCGTCGCCGGTGTAGCCCTTCAGCACCTCCATCAGCTTCGCCTCTTGGTGCTGGATGGGCAGGTCCGCCGGGCTGGGCGCCGGACTGAAATCCGAGGCCAGCGGGTCGCCGTTGCGCCGGCCGTCGGCCGACGCGCCGGTGGAGCCGCCGAACTCCACATAGTTCTCGAAGGTGCCGACGCCCGGCTGGATCTGGAATCCGCCGAAGGGCTTTTCCGGCGTGCCCAGGCGCTTGGCCAGAGCCACCATCTTGTCCGCCGTGGCCGGGGCGGGATTTTTGAAGGTGTCCACCACCTCCTCCGCCACGCGCGCGGCGATGCGGTTGCCGAACGCGTCGATCTCCGCGTGCCCGCGCCCGTAGCGCGGCAGCGCCAGCGCCACCGCCCGCAGGTCCTTGTAGCGCTCCGCCAGCCCGCCGATGCGCGCCGGACCGGCCAGCGTGCTGATGAACGGCTCCTGCATCGACCAGCCCCAATCGCACATCAGCGCCTGCACCAACTCGGGTAGCGAGGTGACGGCGGTGTGCTCGTCGAACACCATGGAACGGATCGCCCACAGCGCGTTGACGAGGTTCGGGATGGCCGTGAAGCAGGGTGCGATCACGTTGTAGCGCGCGCCGCCGGCGTAGAGGTCCAGCCCCTTGTCCAGGCAGTCGTCGATGAAGACGGAAAGCAGCGGAGTCGGGCACACCGCCTGCATCCGGCCGAAGGTTCCGATCTGGCCGTCCAGCTGCTTGGCGTACATCCAGCGCAGATGCTTGAAGACCAACTCTTCCAGATCCTCGTAGCGGACGATGTCCTGCGGCGGCTTGGAGGTGAAGGAGACGCGCTGGCCGCGGAACCAGACGGGACCGGCGGTCGCCCAGGATTTGCCCTGGTTCATCGCCGCCTCCAGCACGGTCAGCATGTTCAGCCCGCCCAGGGTGAACCAGTTCAGGCCGGGAAACTGCGGCTCGTAGCAGCCGTCGCACGCGAAGTCGCGCGCCGCGCTCAGCGCCACGCGGCTGGACCATGTGCCGCCGGCCCGCTCGCTCACCTTCGCCCCGTCGCCAACGCCGTCGCCGCTGTGGAACAGGCCGTCGATGATGGCCTCGTCGTTCAGCAGAATCGGATGCGCGCCGCCCGACAGGATGGCCAGCGCCGCCTCCTCCAGCAGCTCATCGGGGATGTCGCGCCGCACGCGCAGCGACAGGCAGGGCGCGTTCAGCGGAAGCCGACGCGCCGCCCGCAGGCACAGGCGCGTCACGTCGTTGTAGGCCGGCTTGCCGAGCCCCGGCGTCTCATCGGCGACGGTGCCGCCGACCGTGACCTGCTGAACCCACTGGTTGTTGCCGGCGCCCTGCGGGTAGTTGGCGCTCACCCCGCCCATGGCGAGGTTGCCGAAGGGCTGGTGATCCTCGACGAACAGGCGGTTGGTCTGCACCTTCTCGCCGACCTTGATCCAGAAGCAGTCGATGATCTCCTGCGCGCCCGCCTCGTCCAGGCGGCCGGCCGCGACGTCGGCCGCGTAGAAGGGCTGGAGCATCTGGTCGAGGCGCCCGATGGCCGTGGGCTCGCCGCTGAGATGCAGGCAGGCGTGCAGGGTGAAGATCAGCTGCGCCGCTTCCAGCATGGTCGCCGGGCGCTCGGTGGACAGGCGCTGCATGCGTGCGGCGACGCCGTGCAGGTTGGTCTTTTCCGCCGCCATGCCGTCCGGCAGGCCGGCAGCGGTGATGCAGGCCAGCCTGGCGTAGGCGCGGCAATGTTCCTGCACGCCTTCCAGCGCCGCCAGGATGCCGCGGTAGAAGGGCTGCGCCGCGGCGTCCGTGCAGGCATCCAGGCGCCCGTTGACATCGGCGATCAGGCCGCCCAGGCCGAGGTCGAGCGCCTTCTGGAAGCCCGGCACCACATGCCCGACGCCGGAGGCGAAGCTGAGGCCGTCGAAGAAGTTCGACAGTTCCTCGTCGGCGCGGGCGTAGTCCATGACGTATTTGCCCTGCCCCAGGCCGATGTTCGGCAGGGCGCCGACGATCAGTTCCTGCGGCTGGAGGCGGTAGGTGTCGGCGCCGTTGATCCAGTTGCCGTCCGGGCCGCGGCGCCGGCCGCGGAAGCCGTACTCCGGATCGACATAGGCGTGCCCGACGGTCATGCGGATGGCCCAGCCCATGCGCTCCGCCACCGGCAGCGCCATGACCTCCGCCGCCGTCGCGGCGTCGAACACACGCTCGACCCAGACCGACAGGTGGTCCAGTTCGCGCTGCTTGCGGTCCACGTACCAGTTGTCCTGCCAGCGCGAGAAGGCATTGGCCAGCAGAAGCTGCACCCGCACGGACGGCACCAGCGTCTTCGCCCGCTCCGCTGCGGGCATGGTGCCCATGGCGTACAGAAAATCCTTGTGGTTGTAGTACATCAGCCCGTTGGCGGACCGCTGGGTGAAGTGGCGGTCCAGGCGTTCCCAGTTCACTCCGGGAAAGAATTTCCAGCCGCGGTCGTGGTCGGCCGGAACCGGCACGCCGGGCAGGCCCAGGTCGGCTTGGCTGGGGATGTAGAAGAAGCCGCCGATGTCGGCCTTCACGTTGGTCAGCAGCCGGTCCTGCATGAAGCCGGCGTTGGGGCCGATCTGCTGGTCGAGGATGGACTCCAGCACGGCCACGTTGCGCGCGTAGCCAGCGAAGTAGATGCCCGCCTCGTCGCGCACCGTGGCCCCCTTGGCGCGCAGGTCGTCGTTCCGCACCGCGGTGGACCGGCCGTAGGGCAGGCCCAGGCGCAGCAGCATCATGGTGTTGCCGTCCTCGCCCTGCACGCGCGACGCCTTGATGTGGCTGCGGTCGTCGCGGCTGGGGATCAGGATGTCCTCGGTGGTGCGGCCGACCAGATCCTCGATCTGCTCCGGCGCCATGTTGAGGATGTTGTCCCAGTTGATCGCGAAGCGCTGCGCCACCACGAAGGACCCGCCGAGATGCGCCGGATCCTCGAAGCCGACGATGCTCTGCGTCTGGATGCTCAGCGGGTCGGAGGGGTTGTTCAGGTTCTCCGAGAAGCGGCAGCCCAGAACCTTGCCGCCCGTCATGTCATCGGCGGTCGATTTGCTGGCGGCCGGCTGGTGGATGGTGCGCGCCGGATCGATGCCGCCGTCACGCTCCAGGCAGTCCCGGATCAGCTCGAAAACGCCGACGCAGTGCTCCTCGCGGTCGGACTTGATGTGGAACCACAAATCGCCCTGGCTGTCGGCGTAGGTGCTGGCGCCGCGCTCGAAAACATCCGAGTGCGTGGTGGACGGGGTGCCGTTCGGACCGGGACACGGGAAGCGCAGGGCCATGCCGGCGGGCGGCTCCTGCCCCTCGTCGCGGCACCACTCCTGCCACAGCGCGAAGCCGACGCCGACCGTGGCCGAGGTGTTGGCGCTGCCGAAGCGGCGGTGGATCTCCTCGCGCACATGGATCGTCAGGTCCCGCAGGCCCGCCTTGGAGATGGATCCGCCGGGGCGGCGCCAGAAGGTGGCGAAGATGGCGTAGGGCGAGGGATAGACCAGCCCGCGCTGCACGAAGCGCCAGACATCCTCGCTGACCCGCTGGCCGTCCGTCGGCGACAGCCGCTCCGCGCCTCGCTCGGCGAGGTGGGCGGGGCAGACCGTGTCGCGTTCGAGAAGCTGCTCCATGGGGACGTTCCTCCGGGGGCTGGTTGATTTTGTGATTTTTTCTGGGCGAGTGCGCGCCTAGCATTACACACAAATGCGATAATAAGCGCATATCTCAGCACGCATAAGTTATGATTGCGATAATCCTGGAAAGTAAAGCCACTTGATCGGCCCTTGCGTCGAATGCGGCCGATGCCCTGGATCACCCGCACGTCCGGCCCCTCGGCGCCCGTGACCGCCAAGCGCCGCAGCGCCGCAACAAATTCATTCGGCACCTTAAGATTTGGATTCATGCATTGACATTTCCTTCCATGGTCGTATGAGTCATAGAAATATCTCTAAAAAATCGACATGCTCCGATATTTATGCAACCGACATCCGCAGGGGACCGTGCGAGCGGCGCTTCGGCGATGTTGCCGAATGGGGAGGCACCCGGGGTGACGCTGCGTTTTGTCCAAAGCCGTCGGGAATTCCTGCAAACGGTCGGGGCCGCCGGCCTGACCGTGATCTACAACCGGCTGGCCGTGGCCGGCCCCGCCGCCGACACCGTCCGGGAAACGGCCAGCGCCTGGAGCGGTCCGCCGGGCAAGGCGCGGTACCGGATCGAGGGGGTGCCGAAGGTCACCGGCGAGAAGATCTACGCCCGCGATTTCCGCGCCCGCGACATGGCCGGCTGGCCGTCCCAGGAACGGTACGCGCTGGTGCTGCGCACCACGGTGATCGACCGGCCCTTCCGGGGCATCAACCTGTCCATGCTGCCGCCGGATTTGCAACCCCTGCAGACGATCACCGCCGAGCGGCTGGCCGCGGACAACATCACTTTTCCATCGTCGATGACACCGCCGGCCGGACGCCCCGGCGGGCTGCTGGTGGCGGCGGGGAAACTGCCGGTCTATTTCGGGCAGCCGGCGGCGATCCTGATCTTCGCGGACTTCGCAACCTGGCGGCAAGCCGCCCGGCTGATCCAGTTCCGCGACGGCGTGGTGCTGTACGGCGACGCCGTCGACCACACCGCTTGGTCCGCCTCCGAGTCTGCCTCCGAGTCTGCCTCCGGGTCGGCCGCCTACTCGCCGCCCACCTACCTCACCCGCTACTCCGAGGGTGGGACGGAGCTGTTCTCCCAGGTGAAGGACGGCCAGAGCAATCCCTACGGCAGCACGCCCGTGGACCAGCAGGCCCGCCGCGTGCGCGGCCAGATCGAGCAGGTCTTCAGCCGGCCCGACGTCACCACCTTCAGCGGCGTCTTCGAGACGCAGGTGCTGGACCCCGTGTTCATGGAGCCCGAGGCCGGGCTCGGCTGGCTGGAGAAGCCGGCGACGGGAGCCCAGGGGGCGGGAGGCCAGGGGACCCTGCACCTCGTGCTCGGCACGCAGTCCACCAACGGCGACCTGCAGACCACCCTGAACCTGTTTTCCGCCGCGACATGCCCGGTCAAGGTATCCACGGTCGTACTGAACTCCTGCTATCCCGGCGGCGGGTTCGGCGGTCGCGACGTGTCCACCTTCCCGGTGGTGCTGGCGCTCGCCGCCGCTTACGCCGGCGCTCCCGTGCGCATCGCGTACGACCGGTACGAGCAGTTCCAGGCGGGGCTGAAGCAGCTTGGCGCGACGGTGATGCCGCGCCTCGCCGTCGACCGCGACGGGCGGTTCCAGGCCATCGAATACAAAATGACGCTGAATGCCGGCGGCAACAACAACTACAGCCAGTGGGTCGCGCAGCTGGCGGGCTATTGCGGCGGCGGCAGCTACGACATCGGAAAGTCCGCGATCGACGCCATGGCCCGGCCAACCCCGGGCGTGGTCGCCGGCTCTATGCGCGGCTTCGGCGGGCCGCAGGCCTATTTCGGGATCGAATGCCTGATCGACGAGGCGGCGACGGCCCTGAAGGTCGACCCGATCGAACTGCGCCTGCGCAACGTGCTGAAGACGGGCGACCGTACCGTCACGGGGGCGCCGATCCGGCAGGAGCTGCGGCTGAAGGAGATCTGCGAGCGCGCCCGCGCCAACCCGCTGTGGGCGGACCGCGCGGCGGAGAAGACGCGGCGGGATTCCGGCGCCACCGCTTACGGCGTCGGCTTCGCGCTGGCCAACCAAGCGTTCGGCACCGGCGGTGATGGCGTGATGGCCGAAGTGTCGCTGACCGCCGATGGCCGCATCACGGTGGCCTCCAACGCCGTGGACATGGGCAACGGCTCGGCCACCTCGCTGGCGGTCAGCACGGCCGGATTTCTCGGCAGCAACGCCGCGGCCATCTCCATGGGCGAGGTGACCCGGTTCGTGACCGGGCTGAAGTTCGACTCCAACCTGCCGCCCAGCGAGCAGAACTGGGACAACCCGCGCTACACGGCGGCCTTCTCGATGTCGTCGAGCGCCTGCCTGACCGGCTTCCATCAGGTCCATGTGGCGGAGCAGGCGGCGCGCATGCTGTTCCTGACCGGCGTGCTGCCGGTCGCAAGGGCGCTGTGGCGCGCCGATGTGCCCGCCGAGCAGGTCGCATGGAAGGATGGCGCCCTGACGGCGCCGCAGCTGCGCCCCCTGACGCTGGCCGAGATCGCGGCGGCGGCCTACGCCGGCAACGCCGTGGTCGGCGCGATGGCCCATGCCTTCAACCAGGCGCAATGGGTGGTCGGAAGCTATCTCGTGGATGGCGTGGCGCACACCGGCCCGATCGACGGCCTGTCCACCCGGCTGGCGGACGAGAATTCCTGGCGCGTTCATGACCGCCGGAACACCAAGCCGCCGCCGCCGGACGCCAAGCTGTACGGTCGCTCCCACTACGCGCCGTCCGGCACGCTTGCCGCGGTCGAGGTGAACCAGGACACCGGCGCGATACTGGTCACGGCCCTGCACACCTATCTGGACTCCGGCCGAGTGATCCAGCCGGACCTGCTGAACGGCCAATATGAGGGCGGTGCGGCGATGGGAATCGGCTATGCGCTGCTGGAGAACCTGCCGCTGCTGCAGGCGGGCGCCGGATCCGGGCGCTGGAACCTGGACCGGTACGCCGTCGCCCTGGCCGGGGATGTGCCGCTGAAGCGGCTGAGCCTGGAACTGCTGGGGACGCAGGACGCCGCCGGCAAAGGCATCGCCGAAGCCGTGCTGTGCCCGATCGCCCCCGCCATCGTGAACGCCATTGCCCATGCCGTGGGACGCCGGTTCCGGTCCTTGCCGGTCACGGCCGACGATATCCGGCAGAAGAAGGAACCGGCCTGATGCCCACCGTTCCCGTCGTCGTTACGATCAACGGCAAGCGCTACGAGCGCACGGTCCCCAACGATCTGTCCCTGCTCGACTTCCTTCAGGAGGAGGTGGGCCTGACCGGCACCAAGCTCGGCTGCGGCATCGGCGTGTGCCGGGCCTGCACGGTCGCGGTGCGGCGCGTCCCCGGCGCGGCGCTGAATCCGCTGCTCTCCTGCTCGACGCCGGTGGTGCTGCTGGACGGGCAGGAGGTCACGACCGTCGAAGGGCTGGGCGACCCGCAGCACCTCAGCCCCTTGCAGACGGCGTTCCTCGACGAGTTCGCGTTCCAGTGCGGCTATTGCTCGCCGGGCTTCCTGCTGGCGGCGCACATCCTGCTGGATTCCCTGCGCCAGACGCCGATCCCGGAAGGCGAGCTGGATGCGGCGATCGCCGATGCCTGCGGCCCCCACGTCTGCCGCTGCACGGGATACAAGCGCTATTACGCGGCGATCCGGAAGGCGGCGCTCGCGGAACCGGGGTTGGTGCGATGACCGGAGGGGCGAAGATGACCGTAACCCGCTGCTGCGTTGCCGTCCTGGCCTGGCTGGCACTTTCCCAGGCGGCTCCCGCTCTGGCCGATTCGGGCAGCGACTATGCCCGGGCTTGCCAGACGGCGATCGCACCGATTCCGGCCTTCGACTGCACGGCTGGCACGGAAATCGCGATCACCGTCGACGGCGCGGTGCCGCCAGAGTACCAGCCCGGCATGACCTGCGACCGGCCTTCGCTGCTGGCCGGAGTCGAAAATTCGCTGGGCGGTGAGAGGAAGGAGCCCTGCGCCCCGCAATCACGGGCGCTGGTGCTGCGCGACGACCGCAAGGCGCAGATCGCGGTCTGGTGCCGCCAGACCAAGATCCGTCCCCCCGGCACCCATCTCTACGACGAGATCAACATGGTGCTGCACGATGTCGGAACGGGAAGCACCTGCTGGTTCCAGGCCGAGGCAAAGCCGGGGTCCGACGGGATCGACGGCCGCCATGTCCTGCCGCCGGGCCAGCCCGGCAATCCCTGGAGCACGCCGGAGGAGCTGAACCAGGGGCCGATGGCCTGCACCCAGTGCCACGACGCCAGCCCTTTCATGTACAGCCCCTATTACGCCCAGGCGAACGCGCTCCCGGCCGATCCCTTCGGCAAGTACACGACCGACATCGGAATCTTCCGGGACTGGCCGAAGCCGCTGAGCATCACCACCAGGGGCAACACCTGCACGGGCTGCCACCGGATCACCACCCTGCAATCCTGCCAGACCTTCACCGCGATGACCTACGACCCCACAAAGGTCGAAGGGCTGGACGGCTGGGGCCACCGGTTCCCGCAGTCCCACTGGATGGCGCCGGGCAACCTGCACAGCAAGGACCAGTGGGAAGTCATCTACCGCGAGAGCATCGAGAAGATCGAGGCCTGCTGCAGCGATCCCACGCGGCCGGAATGCATCGTCCGGCCACTGCCGGGGGATCGTTAATCCGGCGACCCGGCATGGCCCGGGTGCTGGCTCTGCTGCGCGAGACGAGCGGGCGGCGGCGCGCGTCAGCCCAGTTCGAAGGTCGTGATGCCGAAGACGCGCTGATCCGCGATGGGGCGGACGGGGGCGGTGTACATCCGCGCCGTCTCGAACACGGGACGCAGGCCGCGCGATTCGGCCAGTGCGACGGCGGGGGCGTTGGGTTCCGGCACGTCCAGGAACAGCAACCCACCGCCCGCCGCGCGGGTCAGGGCGTCGAACAGGGCTTCGGCGGCGGCCCGGTCATCGGCGAACAGCGGACCGACCTTCGTCCCTTCCCGGCACGGCCGCGCCACGCCGAAGCCGGCAAGGCCGCCGTCGCGCAGCAGTCCGAGGGCGTGATGACCGGGCGCCGTCGTCCAGGCGCGCAGGAAGGCCGGCCGCTCCGCCGGGAAGCAGGCGGCATCGTAGGCCGACAGGTCATCAAAGCTCACCGCGGAGAGCGGGACGATGCTCCCCTCGATGCGCTCCGGTACGGCAAGGGTTCCGCCGAAGCGGATGTTGCGGTGGGCCAGGGAGAAGCCGGATTTGCGGTAGTTGTCCTGCTGCGCGACCACGCCGTCGAGCCCGACCGGGCGCGCATCCGCGTGCGCAAGGCCAGCACGCCACATCGCCATGCCATAGCCGCGCCCACGCGCCTCGGGACGGACGATGTAGCAGCCGAGGAAGGCGAAGCCGTCTCCGTAAGTCACCACCGATATGGCGGAAACGGGCACCCCATCCCGATCGGCGCCGACGAAGAAGCCCTGCGGATCCTGGGTATGGAAGCAAGCCGCGTCCTGCGCGCCGGGGTTCCAGCCCTCCGCCGCCGCCCATTCGAGGATCAGCGCAACCTCCTCCGGCTTGGCCACCCGCACAGTCAGACCGCCTTCCGCCATGCCGCCCTCCCCCGCTCCGTTCGACCGGATCCGTTCCGGATCAAACAATTCCATGCAGCGGTCGAGGCGGTCAATCCTCCGGGGCGCCGTCGCTGCTCTGCCAAAAGGCGCGGAGGACGTCGATGTCGTCGATGTCCACGATGTCCGGGCGGCCGGCGTGAACGCCCTGGGCGCGCAGCTTCGACAGGGAGCGCGACAGGCTTTCCGGCTTCATGCCCAGCCGTTCCGCCAGCAACTGCTTTTCGCACGGCAGCATCAGGCGCACGCGCCCCTGCTGCGATCCGGCCAGCCGGACCAGATAGCCGGCCAGCCGCTGCGTGGTCGATTGCAGCTTCAGTTCCGTGATGTCGTGCACAAGGCCGCGCAGCCGCGCCGACGCCCCGGCCAGCATCGTCAGGACAAGCTCGAACCGCGTTTCCAGATGGGCGAGGAAGGGATCCGCCGCGACGACCAGGGCCGTGACGGGCGTCAGGGCGATGGCGCTGGCGGTGTGCGGTCCGCGGTCGAACACCGCCTCGTCGCCGGCCAATTCGCCGGGCCGGACCATGTCGACGATGCCGGAGGGGCCTTCTTCCTCCGCCAGGGTCAGGCCGATGGTTCCGTCCAGCACGATGCAGAAGGCCGCCGCCGGATCGCCGCGCCGGAACAGGACATCGCCCGCCGCAAAGGTGCGTTCGCCGCTGTAGGACAGAAGGCGCGCGCGGTCAGGTTCCGGCCATTGGCCGAACACGGGAACGTCGGCGATGGTCCGCGCAAGCCTGTTGTCCATCTGCCCGCTGGGCATCGGGGGCCTCGTCTGCCGGTCAGCATCCAGGAACGACCATAGACGCTCCGCCGCCCCCGCCGCTTGACCGGCATCAAACCCTGGAAACGGTCCTCAATGGCTCGTGCCTTCGGAATAGCGCGTCTTGTTGTAGACGTTGTACTTACCCACCGGCTTGCGCATGGGCAGGCGCTTGACCTCCTCGAATGTGGCGGCGTCGTAGATGACCAGCGCGCCGTCATCCTCCCACACGCTGACCAGGGCGTGGCGGCCGTCGCGCGTGAATTCCACATGCGACGCGGTCTTGCCGGGCGCGGGGGTCAGCGTCCGCACCACCTCCAGCGTCCGCTTGTCCACGATCTCCATCGTGTCGCGGCGCGGGCTGAGCGAGGCGTCGGTCCAGGCGAAAGGCGTGGATTCATGGCTGCGCATGAAGAAGCCGGGGCCGAGCGTGTCGATGCGCTTGATCGTCTTCCATTCCTTCATGTCGATGACGCTGAGGGCCGCGTCCTTCAGGTGGGGCGTTGCCATCACGCGGCGCCCGTCCAGCATCCAGCTGATGCCGGAGCCCAGATGCGGCATGCCGGGCAGATCCACCTCGGCGACCTTGCGGCCGACGATCAGATTGACGACCTGCCCCTTGCCGCCGTCACGCGAAGCGCCGATCAGGTTGGCGTAGGGGGGATCGAAGAAGAAGTCGTCCACCGGCTCGTCCAGTTCGATCCGGCGCACGGCGAACAGACCCTGCTGCGCGCCCACCGCCTCGATCATGCCCTTTTCGTAGCTGTGGACCAGCCCGCCATAGACTGGCGCGGACTTTTCGTCGGTGGAGATTTCCCAGATCTCCGGCACGTCCTTCAGCGCGACGATGAAGCTCTTGCGCGGCGGAGCGGTGTACACGGCGCTGACCCGCGCCGTGCCCTTC
>JAEZPL010000526.1 GCA_023413605.1 Pseudomonadota bacterium | reverse complement strand
CGGCCGGTGATCGTCTATCTGAACCCTCCCTCCTGGTGGGACCCGGCCTTCCTGATCGTGATGGCGACGACGCGCTTCGCGGAACGGCCCGGCTATGGTCCCATCGACGTGGCCGGGCTGGCGCGCTACCCGTTCCTGAGGCGGCTGGGCCTGTTCGGCATCGAGCCGAACGGCGCGCAGGGCGCCGTCACCTTCCTGCGCACCGCCAGCCGCATCGTGAAGCAACCCGACGCCATGCTGTGGATCACGGCGGAGGGCGCCTTCACCGACCCCCGCCGCCGCCCGGTGGAACTGCGCCCCGGTCTCGCCCATCTGGTCCGCCGCTCGCCGGGGGCGGTCGTGGTGCCGCTGGCCCTGGAATACCCGTTCTGGAACGAGCGCACGCCGGAAGCGCTGGCCCGCTTCGGACCGCCGGTCGATGCCGCGGTGTTCGAGGGGTGGCGCGTCGACACGCTGAACGCCCGCCTGACCCACGCGCTGGAGGACACCATGGACGCGCTGGCCGACGATGCGCTGAGCCGCGATCCGGGCCGCTTCATCCGGGTCATCGGCGGCACGGCGGGGGTCGGCGGCGTCTACGACCTCTGGCGGCGCGGCAAGGCCTGGGCCACGGGGCGCCCCTTCGACCCCGCCCATGGAGCGTCCGAGTGATGGAGGAACTGGCCTGGGCAACGTTGGTCCTCGCGCTGTTGCCGCTGGCGATGACGCTGGTGAATCTGGGGCTGTATCGGGTTCCATCACCCTCTCCTCCCCAGGGAGAGGGAAGGGGGAGGGGGCAGGGCACCGCTGTCTCCATCCTCATCCCCGCGCGCAACGAGGAGGCGAGCATCGCCGGCGCGGTGGAAGCCGCCCTGGCCAATCCCGGCATCGCGCTGGAGATTGTCGTCCTCGACGACCAGTCGACCGACCGCACGGCGGAGATCGTCCGCGCCATCGCGGCGCGCGACCCGCGCGTGCGGCTGGAGAGCGCGCCGCCGCTGCCGCCGGGCTGGTCGGGCAAGCAGCACGCCTGCCAGGTCCTGGCGGGGCTCGCCCGGTACCCCGTCCTGCTGTTCCCGGACGCCGACGTGCGGCTGGAGCCCGGCTCGGTCGCGCGCATGGCGGCTTTTTTGCGCGACAGCGGAGCGGGGCTGGTCAGCGGCTTTCCGCGGCAGGTGACCGGCACCCTGGGTGAGGCGATGGTCATCCCGATGATCCATGTCCTGTTGCTCGGCTATCTGCCGGTTTTGGGAACCCGCTTCACCTCTTATCCGAGCTTCGGGGCCGCCTGCGGGCAATTGGTGCTGGCCGACCGCGACGCCTACGCCAGGGCCGGCGGGCACGCGGCGATCCGCCAATCCCTGCACGACGGCGTGACCCTGCCGCGCGCCTTCCGCCGCGCCGGCATCCGGACGGACCTGTTCGACGCGACCAGCCTTGCCCGCTGCCGGATGTACCGGGGCTTCGCGGAGGTGTGGGCCGGCTTCTCCAAGAACGCGACGGAGGGGATGGCAACGCCGATGGCGCTGCCCATCTGGACAGCCCTGCTGTTCGGCGGGCACGTCCTGCCCTGGCTGCTGCTGGCCCTGCCTCCGGATTTGGTGACGGGCTGGCCGGCGGGAGCAGCAGCCGGTGCAGGCATGGGGACGCGGTTGCTGCTCGCCGCCCGTTTCCGGCAGAGCCTTGCCGGAGCGCTGCTGCACCCGGTGGGCGTGGTGGTGATGCTGGCGATCCAGTGGACAGCGCTGGTCCGCGCCGCGCGCGGGCGTCCGTCGGTGTGGCGGGGTCGGGCCTACCCAGCCCCGACGGGGAGCGACGGATGACCGACCTCTTCACCCATCCCATGCAGGACAAGCTGCTGGAGATCCACCGCCGGCTCTGCCTGATCTTCGGCTGTCCGGTCGCCTATTTCCGTGCGCTCGACCCGCTGAGCGAACTGGTGTCCTCCCTGCTGTCGCACCGCACGCGCAACGCGGCTTCCGGTGCGGCCTTCCGCGCCCTGCGGGCGCGCTGGGGCGAGGATTGGGCGGCCGTGCGCGACGCCGACACCGCGGAGGTGGAGACCACCATCGCCGGGGTCACATGGCCGGAACAGAAGGCGCCGCGCATTCAGGCGATCCTGCGCCGGATCACCGATCGGCGCGGCGAACTGTCCCTGGATTTCCTGGAGGAATTGCCGGTGGAGGAGGCGCGGGCGTGGCTGGAGGCCCTGCCGGGCGTCGGCCCCAAGACCAGCGCCGCGGTGATGAGCTTCAGCAGCCTGCGCCGCCCGGCGCTGCCGGTGGACAGCCATCACCACCGCGTTGCGGTGCGCACCGGCCTGATCCCGCCCACCGTCGCGGTGGGTCCGTCGCACCGCGTGCTGGAAGCGCAGCTTCCCGGTGACTGGACGGCGCAGCAGATCTACGACAATCACGAAGTGATGATGCTGCACGGCCAGCGCGTCTGCACCTTCCGCGATCCGGCCTGCGGGCGCTGCGTGCTGCTGTCTCTGTGCCCCACGGGGCAGGCCCGGATGGAGGAGGGAGCACCAAACTCCCTCTCCCCTCCGGGGTGAGGGAACGGCGCTACTTTCCCTTGAACTTTTCCGCCTTGCGGCGGTCGTCCTCGATCTCCCTGGCCATTTCCTCGGCGATCTTCGGGTCGATGTCCTTGGCCTGATCGGCCAGATCCTTGGCCTTGCGGGTGTCGCCGTCGGCGGCCTTTTCGATGGCCTGTTCGGCGAGGTCGTGGGCTTTCCGGTGTTCCGGGCTCTGTTCGTGCTTGCCGGCCATGGCCGTCTCCTTTCGCTGTGCGGGTCAGTTCACCAGGCCGTCGTTGCGGCGCGGGCCGGGCATGAGGGGGGAATTCCGGCCGCCGCCGGATTCCTCGGCCGCGTCCAGCATGGCTTCGGCCTGCTTCTGGACGGCGGCAGCGCGGGCGCGGTCGATGGGATCGGAGCTTTTGGCCTGGACGAGTTCGGCGGCCTGTTCGGCAAGGTCGAGCGTTTCGACCACCTCCTCCATCGTCTCTTCCAGGGCACCCACATCGACTTTCTTGGCAGTCATTCTCGATACTCCCAACCGTCA
>JAEZPL010000523.1 GCA_023413605.1 Pseudomonadota bacterium | reverse complement strand
GGTGTAATAGGTCTCCTCCGGGTAGCCGTTGCGCTCCATGATCAGGAGCTGGCCTTCGACGTACGTCCCTTCGTCCCCGGTCATGGCCTGGGCCAGCATGGGGCTGATGTCGGGCCAGATCTCGCGCCAGACCTGCGCGGTCGGCTGGCCCAGGCTGTGCGGGTGCTTGCCGCCGATGATCGCCTTGTAGGGATCGTTGTAGAAGAAAAGGAGATCCGCGCCCCATCCGATCCAGATCGGCTGCCGCGATGTCAGCATGATCCGGATGGCTGTCTTCAGACTCTGCGGCCAGCCGTCAGGTTGTCCAAGCGATGTGGCGGACCAATCGAAAGACCGCATGCGCTCCCCCATCTCGCCTCCGCCAGCGAGAAATGTCGGAAATGCTGCATCCTTGGACTTGTCGCCACCTTTCTGCATTTGACGCTTTCCACATTTTCGGCCCGCATTTTTCATTTGGGGCTGGAGCAATACTTTTTTAGATTACGTCCGTGAAAATAGCAGCCTTGCGAAAGGCATAGGATCATCCGTCCGAAGGTGAACAATCCCTTCCCGTCAGCGTCTTCCGCCCACTTCGTCCAGGTGGTCCAGCATGTCGGCCGGGTCTTCGTAGACCCGATAGGCCCCGGCGCGCTCCAATTCCTCCGCACCGTAGCCGCCGCAAAGAAGGCCGACGCCCAAGGCCCGGCAACGTTGCGCGGCAAGCATGTCCCAAATGCTGTCGCCGACCACCATTGCGGTTTCGATCCGGACACCGAGCTTGTCCGCGGCGGCAAGGAAGAGGTCGGGGTCGGGTTTCGCGTATTTCACCAGATCCCGCGTGATCACCGGCACGACGGAGGGATCGACGCCAAGCGCCTTCAGATTGTGCGCCGCGGTTTCCATCCGCGCACTGGTGGCGATGGCCCATTTGATTCCGGCATCCGTCAGGGTCGCCAGAAGCTCGCGCGCTCCCGGCAAGGGCCTGATCCCGGCGGCATGCCGCCTGTAGGCCTCCGCATGGACCCTGCGCAGACGGTCGATGCGCTCCTCGCTGATCCCGACCCCGGTTTCCCGCAAAAGCTGGTTGGTGAACAGCCCGCCGCTCATGCCGATCTTGCGGTGGATGCGCCAGACCGACAGCTCGATCCCCTCCGCCTCAAGCGCCTCTTGCCAGGCCATGACGTGCTGGTAGACGCTGTCGACGAGCGTTCCGTCCAAGTCGAACAGGAATGTTGCTTCGATCCTCATGGGGGCGCTCCCGTTGCCGTTCGGCGATTGCGTTGCGGGCAGTCGCCACGTCATGATGCCAACGTCGTGACTGCCCCAGTGATGTGGGAGCCGGCGGCCAGGCGCCAATTCCAGCTTGCACTGGATGCGAATAAGTCTAATTCTCAGGCGATTTTCAGAGGCCTCATGCCGAACGCTCCGCCAACCGTTGCGGGCCGGCAGAGCTTCCACCATTACGGGGATCCATTCATGACCAGCACGACCGCGCACGTGCCGACGACGAACGGCAGCCGCTACCTTCAGCAGCTGTGCAAGCATTGGGGCCACAAATTCGAGGTCGATTTCACCCCGGACCGCGGCGTGGTGAAGCTGCCTGCCGCCGTGTTGACGATGGTCGCCCATCCGGAGGCGCTGGAGCTTACGATCAGCGACGCGGCCGAGGACGACCTGCCGCGTCTGAAGGACGTCATCGTCAAGCACCTCGACCGCTTCGCCTTCCGCGAGGCGCCCCTGTCCTATGATTGGAAGAATGCCGCCTGATCCGCGTGCCTGACCCGCGGTGATCGCCGGTTTCAAGACCCCTCTCGTTGCATGGCCGTTATTCTGAGAATGCGAGTAATTCGCATTGACCTCCGAGTGCCCCCAAGGCCAAAGTGCCGCGCGTTTTTTTGACGCTTCGACCCTGTGGGCTTCAGCGCCCGCCACCGGAGCAATCCATGGATGCCGGGTATGCGGCGCCAAACCGGCAATGTTGGGGAGTTGTAATGATCGCTGTGACACGACGCCGGGCCACTCTGATGGCCGTGCTTGCTCTTAGCCTTGTCAGCATGGCCCCGGTACCGGGATACAGCCAGGACATCACCGTGCGGCACGCGCAGGGCGAAACCAAGGTTCCGGCCAACGTGAAGTCCGTCCTGACCTACGATCTGGCGGTGCTCGACACGCTCGACACCCTCGGCGTGAAGGTGGCCGGCGTCCCGACCGGCGGCAAGCCGGCCCAGCTCGCCAAGTACAACGGCCCGGAATACGCCAAGATCGGAACCCTGTTCGAACCGGACTACGAGGCGGTGAACGCCGCGGAACCCGACCTGATCATCCTGGGTGGCCGCTCCGCCCCGAAATACGCCGAGCTGTCCAAGATCGCGCCGACCATCGATCTGACGATCAAGCCCGAAGCCTTCCTGGAAAACTCCATCGCCAACGCCGAGACGCTGGGCCGGATCTTTGGCAAGGAAGCCGAGGTGAAGCGGCGCGTGGACACGCTGCGCACGTCCATCGCCGACCTGAAGGCGACGGCCGCGAACGCGGGCAAGGGCCTGCTGATCCTGACCACCGGCGGCAAGATGAGCGCCTATGGACCGGGGTCGCGCTTCGGGGCGCTGCACACGGAATTCGGCGTCAAGCCGGCGGTCGAGGACCTGAAGGTGGCCAACCACGGCCAGTCCATCTCCTTCGAATTCATCCTGGAAAAGAACCCGGACTGGCTGTTCGTCATCGACCGCGACGCCGCCATCGGCCGCGAAGGCCAGTCGGCCCGCCAGTTCCTGGACAACGACATCGTGCGCCGGACGACCGCTTGGCAGAAGGGGCAGGTCGTCTATCTGAACGCGTCGAACTGGTACGCCGCCGGCGGCGGCCTGACGGCCCTTCAGCAAAGCGTGGACGACCTGAAGACTGTCCTGTCCAAGAAGCCGTAAGACGCCGACCGTGAAGTTCCTTGCCCTTGGGACGGCCGGCGTCTGCCTGCTGGCCGTCCTCAGCCTGTTCATCGGCGTGACCGACGTGAGCATGAGCGCCCTGTTCGGCGCCCTGTCCGGGGCCGGCGGGTCGGATCAGGCGGTGCAGGTCCTGCTGATCAGCCGGATCCCGCGCACCCTGGCCCTGATCCTGGCCGGTGCGGCGATGGCCGTGTCCGGCCTGATCCTGCAAATGCTCGCCCGCAACAAGTTCGTCGAGCCGTCGACGGCCGGAACCGCCGAATCGGCGGTTTTCGGCATGCTGATGATCACGCTGCTGATGCCGGACACGCCCATCATCGCCCGGATGCTGGCCGCCAGCGTCTGCGCGCTGGGCGGGACGAGCCTGTTCCTGCTGATCCTGCGGCAGGTGCCGCTGCGCTCCCCGCTGGTCGTGCCGCTGGTCGGCATCATGCTGGGCGGGGTCATCACCGCGATGACGGAGTTCGTCGCCTACCGCCACGACCTGATGCAGTCCGTCCGCGCCTGGGAGACGGGCGATTTTTCCGGCGTGCTGCGCGGCCGGTACGAGTTGCTGTGGGTCAGCTTCGCCCTGACCGGGCTGGCCTATGTCGCGGCGGACCGCTTCACGGTGGCCGGCATGGGGCAGGACTTCACGACCAACCTCGGTCTCAAATACCGGCGCGTCATGGCGCTGGGCCTGACCATCGTCTCTTTGGTCACCGCCGCGGTCATCGCGACCTGCGGCATGATCCCCTTCCTGGGGCTGATCGTGCCCAACGTCATCAGCCTGATCCAGGGCGACAACATGCGCCGGTCGCTGCCCTGGGTCGCCCTGCTCGGCGCCGGGCTGGTGCTGGCCTGCGACATCGCCGGCCGCCTCGTCATTTACCCCTACGAGATTCCCATCGGCACGATGATGGGGGTCATCGGCAGCGGGATCTTCCTCTACCTGCTGCTGCGGAAGAACAGCCATGCTGGTTGAGCGCATGGATTTGAGTGAACGCCGGGGCCTGTCGCCGGTGGCGATCATCGCCATCCTCGCCGCCCTGACGGTGGCGTCCATCGCCCTGTTCATGACCATCGACGTCCGCGGCAAATGGGGCTTCGTGCTGACCTTCCGCGGCACGAAGATCGCGGCGATGGTGCTGGTCGGCTATTCCATCGCCGTGTCGACCGTCCTGTTCCAGACCATCACGAACAACCGGATCCTGACGCCGTCGGTGATGGGGTTCGATTTCCTGTACCGCCTGATCCAGTCGGCGCTGGTCTTTTATCTCGGCGCCGCCACGGTTTCGACGATGGACCCCCGCCTGCGCTTCGTGGTCGAGGTCGTGGCCATGGTGGTCTTCTCGTGCCTGCTGTACCGGTGGCTGTTCTCCGGCAACCGGCGCAGCCTGCATCTTCTGATGCTGGTCGGAATCGTGTTCGGGGTGCTGTTCCGCAGCCTGTCCAGCTTCCTTCAGCGCATCATCGACCCGAATGAGTTCCTGGTCGTGCAGGACCGGCTGTTCGCCAGCTTCAACCGGGTGGACAGCCAGCTGCTGGCCGTGTCGGCGGTGGTCGTCCTCGCGGTGTCGGTGGTCGGATGGCGCTGGAGGCGGACCTTCGACGTGCTGGCGCTGGGACGCGATGCGGCGGTCAACCTGGGCATCGACCACCACCGGGCCGTCATGACCGTGCTGGTGCTGGTGGCGATCCTCGTGTCCGTCTCCACGGCGCTGGTCGGGCCGGTGACCTTCTTCGGGCTGCTGGTCGCCAATCTGGCCTACATGCTGATCCGGTCGCACCGGCACAGCCTGATCCTGCCCGCCGCCGCGCTGATCGCCATCCTGACGCTGACGGGCGGTCAGCTGATCCTTGAACGCGTGTTCGGCTTCAACTCCGCGCTCAGCATCGTCATCGAATTCGTGGGCGGTATCTTCTTTCTGTTCATCCTGGTGCGGGGATCGACCCGATGATCGACGTCAAGAACATCAGCAAATCCTATGGCACCACGGTCGTCGTGGACGACGTGACGCTCACCCTGCCGGCCGGCGGGGTGATCTCGCTGATCGGCGCCAACGGCGCGGGAAAATCCACGCTTCTGTCGATCATCAGCCGGCTGCTGCCGATGTCGGCGGGCAGCGTTCTTGTCGACGGCATGGACGTGGCCAAGACGCCGGGCGACGCGCTGGCCCGCCGCCTGTCCATCCTGCGGCAGGACAACCAGATCATGTCACGCCTGACGGTGGAAGACCTGATCGCCTTCGGCCGCTATCCCTACAGCAAGGGACGCCTGACCGACATCGACCGGGAGCACATCCGGCGCGTGATCCGCTATCTGGAGCTGGAGGGAGTCGCCCACCGCTTCCTGGACGAGCTGTCCGGCGGCCAGCGGCAGCGGGCCTTCATCGCCATGGTGCTGTGCCAGGACACGGAATACATCCTGCTGGACGAGCCGTTGAACAACCTGGACGTCAAGCACGCCGTCGCCATGATGAAGCTTTTCCGGCGCACGGCGGACGAGTTCAAAAAGACCATCATCCTGGTGCTGCACGACATCAATTTCGCGTCGTGCTATTCGGACCGGATCATCGCCATGCGCAACGGCAAGGTCGCCCACGAGGGACCACCGGACGCGATCATCACGACCGACGTGATCCGCGATGTGTATGGCGTCGAGGCCGACATCCACACCATCGACGGCCGCCGGATCGCCCTTTACTACCAGTGATCCGGCGGGGTTGACGGAACCGCCCTGAGCCGGGCGGCCAACGCCCGGACGGCCGACACAAGGCCGTCCGGCTTGCCGGGGTTGCCCATCAGCGCGCGCGGAGCGTGAAGCAATCCCGCTTCCTGGCCTTCAGCGCATCGCAGGCGGCGGTGGCGGACTGCGCCTGGAAGCCGGTCAGCCGCGCCTTGTACATCCCGCCGGTCCGGACGACTTCCGGCTTCGCATCGGCCACCAGCGTGCCGAGCAGCTTCGCCGTGGCCGCGGCGTCGCGCCGTGCCGCCTCCGCGTTCTTGAAGGCGCCGACCTGGATGCTCCAGTGGGCCGGCGCGGCCTTGGGAGCAACCTCGCGGGTCTTCGGCAGCGATACGGTGCGCACGCCCAGCGCGGCGTCGCCCTGGGCCGTCGGCTCGTCGTCCGCCGCCATGACGGCGTCCGGCGGCAGGGGCGTGTGCGCGCGGAAGCCGATGTCCAGAAGCTGGGCGACGCGGGCGTCGCGCTTGACGGCGCTCTCCCCGCCCAGGACCACCGCGATCAGGCGATGCCCGTTCCGCTCGGCCGAAGCCGCCAGATTGAAGCCGGACGCGTTGATGAAGCCGGTTTTGAGACCGTCCATCCCCTCATAGCGCGCCAGCAGGCGGTTGTGGCCGTAGATCGTCGTGCCCTGCCAGTCGAAGGTGCGACGGCTGAAATAGGCATAGTGCTTGACATGGCGCTTGATCAGCGCGCGGGACAGAATCGCCATGTCGCGCGCCGTGGTCCGCTGCTGCCGGTGCGGCAGGCCGGAGGCGTTGCGGAACACCGTGTGCTTCATGCCCAGCGCCTTGCCCCGCGCGGTCATGCGCTGGGCGAAGGCGGTCTCCGACCCGGCGAGGGCCTCGGCCAGCACGACGGCGACGTCGTTGGCCGATTTCGTGATCAGCGCCAGGATGGCCTGTTCGACCGTGATCGTGCCGCCCGCCGGAAGCCCGAGCCGCGACGGCTGCATCGTGGTGGCGTAGCGGGACACCGGCAGCGGCTGGTGCAGCCGCAGCTTTCCCTGGTCGAGCGCTTCGAAGGTGAGGAGCAGCGTCATCATCTTCGTCAGCGACGCCGGGTAGGTCAGCGTGTCGGCGTTCCGCGCCCGGATGACCGCGCCGCTTTGCGC
>JAEZPL010000515.1 GCA_023413605.1 Pseudomonadota bacterium | reverse complement strand
GCTTACAATCCGTCGATGACGCGCTGCTCGGCCTGCTGCAGCTTGGGCTCCATGTCCTTGGCCACGGCGCGCAGCCATTCGAGATAGCCGGGCTGGTTCTTGTCCACAGCAAGGCCGACGGGGTTCGCCTTTTCGGTGCTGTCCTGGCAGTTGTTGTCCTTGGGCAGGACGGCCAGCCCCTTCACCTTCTTGTTCAGGCCCACCCACGGCACGCGGTTGATGGGGGCCGCGTCGGCGCGCTTGGCCATGATCTCCTCGACCGGGGCGGTGCCGGAACCGCTCACGCCGCGCAGGTTCGCTTTGGGGAAGCGCTCCTTTACCCAGGCCTCCTCGCCGCCGCCGGTGTAGTAGGCGATGGTGTAGTCCGGGCTGTTGAGCTGGTCGACCGACGTGACTCCGGCGAACTTCTTGTTGGCGGCCAACCCGAACATGCAGACGCTGGTGTTGGAATAGATCACGAAGTCGACGACCTTCAGCCGCTCCGGCGTCTCGGCCAGCGGGGAGATGGTCATGTCCACCTGGTTGGAGGCGAGCACCGGCACCTTGGTTTCATGGCTGACCGGCACCGGCTTCAGCGTGACGTTCAGGCGGCGGGCGTATTCCTTCGCCAGATCCCAGGCCGGGCCGGACCACGCCTCGCCCTGGCCGGAGGTGTTTTCCACCAGCCACGGCAGGTTAGCCAGAACGCCGACCCGCAGCTCGCCCGCCTTGCGGATGGCGTCGATCCGCGGGCTGGCGCCCTGGGCCGGCACGTCCTGCGCCATGGCCGGGCCGAAGGACAGCAGCGCCACAGCCGCGGATGCGATGGCAAGTGTCAGGGCCTTCTTTCTCAGGACCATCTTTTTCTGGGCCTGTCTCATGTCGGCGTTCCCTCCTGATTGATCGATTATTTTGCTGCGCTCGGCGGCAGGCCGTTGCCGTCGAAAAATTCGCCATTGAAGAATTCGCCATTGGACGCGGCGATCCGTTCGATGGCCGCGAAGACGGTGCGCAGATGCTCCCGCATCGCGTCCTCCGCCCCGTCCGCATCGCGTGCGGCGACGCGGTCGATGATGGTGCGGTGCTGGGCGAAGATCATGGACAGCCAGTCGGCGCTTTGCAGCGACAGGCAGCGCACGCGGTCCAGCTGAACCTTGACGTCCATGATCAGCTGCCAGACCGCCGGACGGCCGGCGATGCGGATCAGGTCGGCGTGCATGGCCTCGTCGGCCGCGAAGAAGGCATCGGCATCCGCGTTCTCCACCAGCCGCTTCTGGGCCGCCAAGTGCTGCTCCAGCGTGCCGGCGAAGGCGGGCTCCATCCGCTCCGCGGCAAGCCGGACCGTGCGGCATTCCAGCGTTTCGCGGACAAACTGGCTGTCGGACACGGCCTCCAGCGGGATCGGCGCCACGAAGGTGCCGACCTGCGGCACGATGCGCAGCAGCCCTTCGTCCGACAAGCGGCGGAACGCGTCGCGGATGGGCGTTCGGCTGACGCCGAACTGGGCCGCGGTCTTCGTTTCAGACAGGGATTCGCCCGGCCGCAGCTGACCCGTCAGGATCGCGTGGCGCAGCACGTCATAGGCTTCGTGCAGGCGCGGAGCGGATTGAAAATGAGCACGGCTGGACAGGCGCATGGGTCGCGAACACCGGTGGACGCATAATCTTGTATACTAGCATACAAGGCGGGACTGTTCGGTGCAAGAGCAATTCCGATGCTGAACCGTTGCCGCCGCCGCGGTGTCATCGATGGGACAACCGGTTGATCCCACTCACATATTTTTGCGTTGCGGCGTAGATACAGCCTCCCTCACCGCACCGCACCAACCACAGGGTGTGCCCGGCCTGCCTTTGTCGGATTGCCCGGCCGATTCATTGTTTCAGGAGTCCCATTGGTGGAAGAACACATCTCAGCCATACCCAGGGAAGCGCTCGTCTTTCTCGTCGCCGCCGTTTTCGCCCCGATCCTGTCCAAACGCTTTGGCCTGGGCGCCATCGTCGGCTACCTGATCGCCGGTCTTCTGGTCGGCCCTTCCGCCCTCGGCGTCTTCACCGAACCCACCCAGGTCATGCATGTGGCGGAACTGGGCGTCGTCCTGCTGCTGTTCATCATCGGGCTGGAACTGGAGCCTTCGCGCTTGTTCGCCATGCGCGGGGCCATCGCCGGGCTCGGCTTCGGCCAGTTGGCCCTGACCACGCTGCTGGTCGGCGCGGTGTCCTGGTATTTCGGGGCGAGCCCCGCCGGGGCGGCGATCGTCGGATTCGCCTTTTCCCTGTCCAGCACGGCCATCGCCATCCAGCTTCTGAACGAGCGCGGCCATCTGGTCCGCCCCTACGGACAGCGGACCTTCTCCGTGCTGCTGGCGCAGGATCTGGCCATCGTCCCTGCCCTGGCGGTCATCCCGGCGCTCGGCCAGTCCGCAGGTGTGCAGACCGACATCGGCGCCATCGCCATGAAGGTCGGCTTCGGCCTCGCCTGCGTCGCGACCATCGTCCTGGCCGGTCGCTACGTGATCGACCCGCTGCTGCGCCGTCTGTCGCGCTACGGCGCGCACGAGGTCATGGTTTCCGCGGCGTTGCTGCTGGTGTTCAGCGCCGCCTTCATCGCGGAGGCCGGCGGCCTGTCCATGGCGCTGGGCGCCTTCCTGGCCGGGCTGCTGCTGTCGGAATCGATCTACCGGCACGAGCTGGAAGCCAACGTCGAGCCGTTCCGCGGCATCCTGCTCGCCCTGTTCTTCATGGGCGTGGGCATGAGCCTGGACCTTGCCGAAACGCTGCGCAACGCGCCGACGATCCTGCTGGCGCTGCTCGGCCTGCTCGTGCTGAAGGTCGTCGGCATCACCATCATCATGCGCGCCAGCCGGTCGGACTGGACCGACACCATCCGCGCGGCGGCGCTGCTGGCCCCGACCAGCGAATTCGCCTTCGTCCTGATTCCGCTGGGTGTCGCCGGGAACCTGATCAGCCCGGCCGGGGGCAACACACTGACGGCGGTCGGCGTGCTGTCCATGATGATCGGGCCGCCGGTGGCCGGTCTGGTCGAATGGCTGCTGCGGCGCAAGCCGGCCGCCGCCGAACACCACGAGGAGACCTTCGACGGCGTCAACGGCACGGCCATCGTTCTGGGCTTCGGGCGCTTCGGCCAGATCGCCGCGCAGCTCCTGCTCGCCCGGGATGTCGAGACGACGCTGATCGACAACAACGCCGACCGCATCCGCAACGCGGCCCGCTTCGGCTTCAAGGTCTATTACGGCGACGGCGCCCGGCTCGACGTGCTGCGCGCGGCAAAGGCCGATCAGGCCCGTCTGATCATGATCTGCGTGGACGAGCCGGAGCATTCCCTGCACATCGTCGATCTGGTGCGCACCCATTTCCCGCAGGCCAAAATCCACGTGCGGGCGCACGACCGCGAGCACGCCGTGATGCTGGAAAACCGCGGCGTCGATTTCGAACTGCGTGAGCTTTACGAGTCCTCGCTGCTGTTCGGCCGCAAGGCCCTGGAGGCTCTGGGCGTCGAGCCGGAGGAAGCGCTGGCCGTGGAGGGCGAGGTTCGCCGCCGCGATCAGGCGCTGCTTGCCAAGCAGAGGATGGAGGCGCTGGACGGCGGCAAGGACTCCGGCCGCCGGAACGTCCTGCGTCCGGAGCCGCTGACCGAGCCGGACCACTCGCCGGCTCCGCTCACCCCCGAAACCGCGGCGGTGGTCGCCGCCGGGGAGGCGAAGGCCGCACCCGCCCCATGATGGGCGCACGCTGCGCATGCATGGCAACCCGTCCGGGCCGAGGCGACGCTCATTATGACCTTCGTCATTGACCCGGACGGGACCATTCATGGCCCCAAGGGCGGGGGTATCGCGCTGTCCATGATATGCCGCCCTGCGCGGTCGGGAACCGGCGCCTTACACCGAAGTGCAGGAGGGCATGACCGCGGTGTCCGTAAACCTAGGTAAGATTGGGAACCTAGGTAAGGTTGGGGAGGTGCGAGGCTCGCCCCGTCATCACCGATCCGCACCGCTGATCCGGATTTCGTGCCGCCCGCCGACCACATTCAGCCCCATGGAGACCCGGTCATGAACGCCAAAGCGCAAGGCAGCCTGAACCCAGCCCTGGCCACGCCCACCGACCTGCCGCGCAACGAACGCACCTCCGTCGCCGACGCGCTGAACGCGGTGCTGGCCGATGCCTTCGCCCTGTACCTGAAGACCAAGAACTTCCACTGGCACGTCTCCGGCCCGCATTTCCGCGACTATCACCTGCTGCTCGACGCGCAGGCGACGCAGATCCTGGGGGTGACCGACGCCATCGCCGAACGCGTCCGCAAGACGGGCAGCACGACGCTGCGGTCCATCGGCGACGTCGCCCGGCGCCAGTCCATCCGCGACAGCAACGCCGACTATGTCGCGCCACGGGACATGCTGATCGAACTGCGGGAAGACAACCTGCAACTCGTCAAGGCGCTGCGCGAGGCGAAGGAACTGGCCGACGAAGCCAAGGACAACGCGACCAGCGCCCTGATCGACGATTGGACCGACGAGGCCGAGGAACGCGCGTGGTTCCTGTTCGAGGCGTCCACCGGTCAGTGACCGCTTCCGGATGTTCAGCAGATGCTCGGCACCGGGCCAGGGCGGCGCGCCTGATGCGGGCGGCGCCCCGGTGACCGCTCAGATCAGTTCGGCCAGTCCGAACATGTCCTTGACGATCCGCACGTCGGTGGGGAACGGGTTGGACAAATCCTCCGCGACCACGCCGACGAAGGCCGTGCCGACCTGCCGGGCCGCGTCCAGTTCGGTCAGGGAATCGCCCACCGCCAGCGTCTGCGCCGGATCGTGGCCGCCCGTGGCGACGATCTTCCCAAAGACCTCCGCCTTGCGGCTGGGGGAGCCGGTGATGGTGACGAAGAAATGCTCCAGCCCCTTGGCCCGCACGGTGCCCATCAGGGTTTCGTGCGGGGTGCCCGACACCAGATGGCAGGGGGTCCCGTTCAGGCCGCGCAGCAGGCTTTCAGCCCCCGCGATCAGCGGGCAGTCGTTCACCGCCGTGTCCACCATGGCGGCGTAGCGCCGGGCGAGGTCGGCGACGCTCTCCTCCGTCGGCGTGCGCCCGAACAGGTCCTGCTCCAGGATCGCCAGGGTCTTGACCCGGCTGAGGCCGCCGTTCTGCCAGACCATCCGGCGCAGCCGGTCCTGCGTTGCGGGATCGGTCACCCCGTACAGGGTGATGAACGCGTTGGTCTTCATCCGGGCGGAGTCGAGGATGACACCGTCAAAGTCGAAAATGACGGCTTCGGGGCGTCGGCCAACGGTCAGTGGGGGCATGGCGCCGTCTCTCGCTTTCGTTGGGGCGGGTTTCCAGGCCCCGGATAGTACCGGAATCCACGCCCGCCTCTACCACCCGGGGGTTTGAAATGCGCATGGCTTTGCGCGCGGCCGGCTTCCAAAACCGGGTTCCGGCCGTCAAAGGTGCGAACAAGGCCACCCGGACATCACTGGTTCTGCAGAAGAATGCTGTGCTCGGCCATCGCCTGCGCGGCTTCCCGCGATTCCGCGAGACCCGCAAGGGAGCGGCGGTCGCCGTCGTGCGTTGCTTCCCACCGCCATCCGACCTCCGGATCGGCGTCGCGAAACACCTCAGCCCGCCATGTGCCCAGCCGCGTCCAGACACGGCCTCCTCCGCGACCGCCAAGATCAGAGCCTAAGCCAGGGCCGAGGCCAGAAATTGAGTGCCACACAGCCATCGGTCGGACCCCTCCCCCGGCCCGGAACATTACGGCCCACAACACCGCCGGCAACCAATGCCACCGACCATCAGCGTTGCGGACAATCAACGTCGTGGGCCGGATTTGGTGCTTGCCCTCCCTGTTATACCGAAGGCGTTTGATGGCTTCCATCAAACGCCTTCGGTTCAAACCCGGCAGCACATGGCGCAGCCATGTGCGAAAGGGTGATGCGGCCGGCCGATCATGGAAGCCTTCATGCGCCGGCCGTATTACCAGAATTCGCCCCGGGCTGGACAGTCCGCCCTCATCCGTGCCCCGCCATGGGAGCCGCCGGCGTATCGGGGCGTCCGAGCGCGCCGAGCATGCGGGTGAAGGAGGTCACCCCCGCGCTGCGCATCGGAACGAAGGGCTTGCCCATGCGCCGGCACAGTCCCTTCACGCGCAGGCAGGCGTCGTGGCTGACGCAATCGATCGGGCAGACCACCACGTCGGCGCGCTCCACCAACCCTTCCAGTCCGCGCGTCGTCTGCTCCACCCCGCCGTCGTGGTGCAGCAGGCAGCCGTTGCGCGTCTCCACCGCCGCCCTCAGATAGGACAGTGTGTTCGGCCGCCCGCCGACATACAGAATGGATTGCCCGCGTAGGTCCGCCGACGACACCGACGGCGCTTCCCCGACCGCGTTCGTCCTGACGAAGGGCCGGCACGGAAGGTTCGCCACTCCGTCGAGCAGGCGTCCCAGCCGCTCAACCTCCGCCTCCGCGTGACGGGCGCGCATCCGCTCGACGGCCACCCGGCGGCGCAGCGCATGCACCTCGCGCAAGGTCCGCCCGTCGCGCACGGCCTTCGGTTCCGGAACCGCGCGAACGGTGGTCGTTGCAACGGTCGGGGCTGCGCGCTGCTCGGCCAACTGGGCTTCCAGCGCGCGGATGCGTTCGTCCTTTTCGGCGAGACGCTCGCTGGCGGAGCGCTCCTGCTTGGCGAGCCGCGCTTCCAATTCGGCGCAGCGGCGGGCCAGTTCGCGGTTTTCCCGAAGCTGGCGCCGGCTTTCGCCGCCCATCAGGTGGGAGAGCATGTGCACGTCGGCGAAGGCCCGCTTGCGGACCAAGTCGGTCATGTCCGCATGGCTCAGCACCGCCCAATAGGCCGCGGCCACGTCGCCCGCGGCGACGGCGGCGTCCCACAGGGCCAGCCAGCCTTCCTCCGTCGTTTCGCGCCCGAACCGCCGCACCGCCCCGGCGAAGTTCTCGTCCAGGCGCTTGTGCATGAGCTTGGCTTCCGGGCCGTTGGTGGCCGCCTTCTCCACGAAATAGCGGTGGATGTCGTAGGGGCGGACGTCGGGGGCGGTCACCAGCTTCAGCCGGCGGCACAGCCAAGCCACGTCGTCCGACGACAGGCAGGTGCCCACAAGCGAGCAGTGAAACTCGCTGGAGATGGCCCACAGCTTCCGGCGTTTCCCGCTGCCCGGAACGCAGGCTGGCTGGGTGTTGCGACAACGCTCACACATCGTCCGTGCTCCCGCTGGTTG
>JAEZPL010000496.1 GCA_023413605.1 Pseudomonadota bacterium | reverse complement strand
GCCTGGTGGTGCTGGGCCGGCACGTCCCGCAGCTCCATTTCCTGGAGGTGATGCTGGGCGACCGGCAGGTGTTGCCCGACGAGGCCAGGGTCTATCAGCGCCTGCTCGCCCGCGACCCCATCGAGGCCGGCGAACTGGCGGAGGAGCGGTTGGCCGAATCCAGCCTGCCGGAGGTCGGCAACGCGCTGCTGCTGCCCGCCCTGTCGCTGGCCGAGCAGGACCGCCAGCGCGGCCGCCTGACCCTCGACGGGCAGCAGGCGGTGGCGGAGGGCATGGCCACCCTGCTGGAGGAACTGATGGAACCGACGCAGTCCGGCAACGGGGCCGGCACCGGAGCCGACATCGGAGCCGACACCGGAGCCGAAGCGCCGCTGGTCCTCTGCATCGGCGCCCGCAACTGCCTGGACGAGGCCGCCGCCGGCCTGCTGGCCCACACGCTTCGGCCGCGCGGCGGGCGCGCCGACGTGATACCGTGCGAGAAGGTGTCGGCGCGCGCCATCGCCAGCCTGGGCACGGCGGGGGTCTCGGCGGTGGCCCTGTCCTACCTGAATCCGTCCGCGCTGCCCCACGCCCGCCGCCTCGTGCGCCGCCTGAGGCTTCATTTCGGCCCGCAGGTTCCGATCCTGCTGTGCCTGTGGAGCGCCCACCCCGAAGCCGATGCCCCGGAACACGCCACCGCGATGACCGCCGCCGACCGCGTCGCGACCAACCTGACCGGCTCCCTCACCCACCTGGAGGAGCTGGACATCCTGCCGGAACCGCAGGCCGATGTCCCGGCCTAGGAGGAGCGCAGGACCTCCTGACGAATCCGATGACCACAGCCGATGGGCACGCCGCCCCGATGTTCCTTTGCACAAGCCCCCTAGCCCAACGGTCATTCACCGAAAAGTTTTGTTCTTTTGGAGGGATTGTATCGGCCAAATAGCCGACTAAACCATTCGGTCAATTGACCCATATGTCCGGAACAAGGTATCGCCCATTTTTGAGGGTGCCAGAGTGAGTCTTTCGTGGTGAGTGCTGTTCCGACCGATTTCAATCAGGGCCCGCAGTTCGAGGAGAGCCGGTTCCGCATGCTGGTGGACAGCGTGCGAGACTACGCCATCTACATGCTCGACCCGAAGGGGGTCGTGACCAGCTGGAACGCGGGTGCCCAGAGGTTCAAGGGCTACACAGCCGGTGAAATCATCGGCCACAACTACGCGCGCTTCTACACCGAGGAGGACCAGCAGGCGGGGGTGCCGCAGAGAAACCTTCGCATCGCCGCCACCGAGGGCCGGTACGAAACCGAAGGTTGGCGCGTGCGCAAGGATGGGACGCGCTTCTGGGCCAGCGTCGTCATCGATTCGATCCGCGCCGAGGATGGGGTGCTGGTCGGCTTCGGCAAGGTCACCCGCGACATCACCGAACGCAAGGCCGCCCAGGACGCCCTGCGGCAGAGCGAGGAGCGCTTCCGCCTGCTGGTTCAGGGCGTGATCGACTACGCCATCTTCATGCTGGACACGTCCGGGTACGTCACCAACTGGAATTCCGGCGCCCAGCGCCTCAAAGGCTACTCGGTCGACGAGATCACCGGCCAGCATTTCTCGGTCTTCTACACGGACGAGGACCGATCCGCCGACATGCCCCGGCGCGCCCTGCTGACCGCGCGCACGGAAGGCCGGTTCGAAACGGAAGGCTGGCGTGTGCGCAAGGACGGGACGCGCTTCTGGGCCAGCGTCGTCATCGACCCCATCCATGACGATTCCGGCACCCTGATCGGCTTCGGCAAGGTCACCCGCGATGTGACCGAGCGGCGGCAGACGCAGATGGCGCTGGACGAGGCGCGCCAAGCCCTGTTCCAGGCCCAGAAGATGGAAGCGGTCGGCCAGCTGACGGGCGGCGTCGCGCACGATTTCAACAACCTGCTGCAAGCCATCGGCGGCAGCCTGGAGCTGATGGAACGGCGGCTGGCTGCCGGCCGGACCGATGTCGAGAAATATCTGGTGGCCACGCGGGCAAGCGTGGACCGGGCCGCGGCGCTGACGCAACGCCTGCTCGCCTTCTCGCGCCGGTCACCGCTGAATCCCGAACGGGTCGACCTGAACGAACTGGTCGCCGGAATGCAGGACCTGATTCACCGATCGATCGGGGAAGCGGTCCAGATCGATCTGCTGCTGGCCCGGACGCCACTGCCGGCCTGGGTGGACGCCAATCAGCTTGAAAATGCCCTCCTCAACCTCGCCATCAACGCGCGGGACGCCATGCCCGATGGCGGCCGGCTGACCATCGCGACGGACGGCGTCCATCTCGACGCGGCGGGCGTCTCGGCCAAGCCCGACCTGAAGCCGGGCGACTATGTCGTTCTGCGCGTGACCGACTCCGGCATCGGCATGCCACCCGACGTGCTGGCGCGCGCCTGCGAGCCCTTCTTCACGACCAAGCCCATCGGGCAGGGCACCGGCTTGGGGCTCAGCCAGCTTTATGGATTCATCCGCCAGTCCGGCGGGCACTTGGACATCGTCAGCGAGGTCGGCAGCGGCACGACGGTAACTG
>JAEZPL010000488.1 GCA_023413605.1 Pseudomonadota bacterium | reverse complement strand
ACCTGCTGGCTGCCCCAGACGGCGGTGGCGCCCAGCTCCTCGTTCACGCCGGGCTGGAACTGGATGTGGTTCTTTTCCAGGAACTTGCGCGCGTTCCACAGATTCTGGTCGAAGCCGCCCAGCGGCGAGCCGCGGTAGCCCGAGATGAAGCAGGCCGTGTTCAGGCCGGCCGCAAGGTCGCGCTGGCGCTGCATCATCGGCAGGCGCACCAGCGCCTGGGTGCCCGTCAGGTACACGCGCCCCTGTTCGAGCGCGTACTTGTCGTCCAGGGTCACGGTTGCGAGAGCCATTGTTCCATCCCCATGAATGCGCGGTTTCCGGGCGCATTCCTGCGCGCCGCGGTGTTTTGCCGCCCGTGCTTTCCGAGCCGGGTTCTTATGGGCCGTTTTTGTGCCGGCCGTTTATTGTTCGACAGTCAAAAAGGTAACAATGGCTGTCGTATCTGGCAACGGGGGCGGCAGCCCCGACCGCAAAAAGCAAGGAACGGTCGAGACATCGCAGCGCTGGGAAACGGAGCGGCGGGATTCCCCCGGAAAGTGGAAATTCCCGCACCCGCCCGCGCGTTCCTTCTTCGATATGGGATGGCGATCAGGCCGGCGGCAGGGGGAATCCGCCGGGGCCGGTCCCCGGGCTGGAGGGGTCGCGCGGGACATCCGGCCACAGGCTGGGGTCGGCGGAGCCGCGCAGGGCGATCGTGCGCACCATGGAGCGCAGGGCGCGGATCAGGGCACGCACGGCGACGGCGCTGTCGCCGCTGTCGCCGCTGACGGCCACCCAGCGCAGGGCTGCCAGATGGGCCTGGGCGGCCTCGCTGAAGCTTTCGGCATCGTGGTCAACCCAGGTGATGCAGGTGGACAGCGAGGCGACGATGGACGACGCGGCGGGGCTGCCGGAGGAGGCGAGCTGGAGGTCGGACACGACGTGGCGCAGGCGCGTGCCGAGGGGGTCCGGGTTCTCCAGCGCGGCTTCCAGCCGGTCGAGCGCCAGCAGCAGCCGGGCGCGTTTCGGATCGCCGGACCGGACGGGTGGGCCGGGCGGCGGAAGGCGCAACGGGGTCGGGTCGGCGGCGATGGACGGGCGGGGCGCCGGTCCCGCCTGGGGCTGGGCCGTGGGCCGTCGCACCTCCGGCTCGGGCTGCGGCGGGCGGGCGCGGCGCGGACGGCTCAGCACCGTTTCGATGCGGCGGGCGATGGTGGCGGCCGAAGCCGGCTTGGCCAGCACGGAGTCAGCGCCGGCCTCCCAGGCGGCGCGCACGGTGGCGAGGTCGGCGTTGGCGGTCAGCACGATGATCGGCATGTCGGGGCTGACGCAGCCCGGCGACTGGCGCACCCAGCCGACCAGCTGCGCGCCGCCCACCGGCTCCATCATCCAGTCGGTGACCATCATGTCGCAGGGCTCGCGCCGCAGCAGTTCCTTGGCCTCCAGCCCGTTGGAGACGGTGATCACCTGCCCGACGCCCCACATGTCCAGCATGTCCTTCAGCGCCCGCTGGAGCAGCGGGTTGTCCTCGACGACCAGAACCTTGAGTTGGCGTGGGTAGCGGCGCTGCATGGGCGATTCCAGAATGTTCAGGCGGTTGCATGTTCGGGCGGTTGCACGGCTGAATATCCGGATGACGGCCTGTTCTTTCAGGGCATGGAGATGTGTTAGCGCCAAACAGACTTACGACCGGATCCGAATTTCGCCGGGTGGAGAAGGTGCGGCCTTCCGGATCTCCGATCGAAAGGGGTGCAGGGCCCAGATCGGCGCCAAAGAAGTAATTCGAAAGCAAGGCAAGCGCCGGGCGCACCGCTCCATGGGGCTGGGCTACCCGGCGCGCCAGCCTCCGTGGGATCAATTTCGTGGTTGGATGCGGGAAGGGCGACCCGCGCCCCTCACCGCACCAGCGCCAGATCCTTCAGAACGGCGACCTCGTGGGCCTGCTCGTCGAGCCGCGCCTTGACCGCGTCGCCGATGGACATTACGCCCACCAGTTCGCCCGCGTCGTCGCACACCGGAACATGGCGGTGCCGGCGCAGGGTCATCATCTGCATCAGGTCCTTCACCGTGTCCACCGGGCGGCAGGTCTTGACCGCCTTGGTCATCAGATCCTCGACCCGGCGTTCCAGCGCGTCGGCGCCGTGCAGCGCGACGGCGCGCACGATGTCGCGTTCGGACAGGATGCCGATCAGCTTTCCGCGGCGGTCGCGCACGACCAGGGCGCCGATGCGCTTTTCCGTCAGGCTGCGCGCGGCGGTTTCCACGGTTTCCGACGGCAAGATGGATGCGACGGTGTGGCCCTTGCGGTTCAGAACCTCGGCAACGGTGGTCATGGGCTCCCTCCCTGTGGGATGCGGCTTGGGCGGTGGAGCGCCGGCGGCGGCCCCAGCCTCCGCCACAGCCTCCTGGTCCCCGCACACGATCCCCGCCCTTCATCATGGAGCGTGGCGATCATTGATCGTGGTTCCGGGAAACGGTGGCGGCAAGATCACCAGAATGAATAGTGACGGGCGAACAGCAGAGGACGTCCCGATGCCTGGACGACGCACGTCCCACAGGCCTATGGTGGATGCCTGTGCAAAGGGCGGGGGAGGTCTTCATGGGCGGCGGATGTTGTGGAGGTTCCTGCGGGACGGGTCGCGGCGCCGGCGGCCCCGGTTTCGGCGGTCCCCATTTTGGCGGCCCCAAGTCACGGGGGCAGGCCGACTTCCGCCGCATTCTGGGCATGGCCTTCGTCCTGAACGCGCTGATGGCCGCGGTGGCGCTGGGGACCGGCATCGACGCGCAATCCGTGGCCCTGCAAGCGCTTGCGCTGGTCTTACTCGCCAACGCCGCCAATCATGGAGCCAGCCTGTGGCTGGCCGGGCGGACGCTGGACCTGCGGGCCTGGGCGAACCTTGCGCGCGGGCTGCTGCTCGGCGGGTTCGGCCTGTGGGTGCTCGGCTCCGCCCTGTGGAACGCGCACAGCGGCGGGATGAGCCCCAATCCGTGGCCCATGGCCATGGTCGGGCTGATGGCGCTGTCCGTCGCGACGGCGGTCGGCATGCAGCTGTTCGCGGGGCGGCGCGGCAAGCCGACCCTGCGCACCGTCTGGCTGTGCGTGTGGAGGGATGCGCTGGCTTGCCTCGCGGTCGCCGCGGCGGCGGCCAGTGTCGGGATGACCGGGCAGGACTGGCCCGACGGGCTCGTCGGCGCGATCATCGCCGGCCTGTCGCTGCCCGCCGCCGGGGCGACTGTGCGGCAGGCCGTGGCCGAGCTGCGGGCATACCACGGTTCGCCTTCCGCCCCCGCGTCGGGGGAGGGGGCTTGACAAGCCGGCACCCCTGTGGCGAACTTCGCGTCATGAACACAGCTTCGCTCACCCTTTCGCGTCGTTGGTGGCGGCCCTCGTAACCGGGCCGGCCAGCCGAACGCGCGTGAGCGCACCCCCATCGAAAGGCCGCCCGGAGGTTCCGGGCGGCCTTTCCTCTTCGGGAAACAGGGTATCGAACCAGGGATCTCCGGGCGTCCGTCCCAGACACGACGATCCCGGAGAGACAGCCCCATGTTCCCGCCCGCCTTCCTCGCCGATCCCCGGCAACTCGACCCCATCCGCTACCGAACCCGCGGCGGCTTGGCCGTCACCCGCCGTGCGGAGGCGGTGGAGCCCGACGCGGCGCTCGACCCGATCATCGACGCGCTGGACACCCGCCGCGGCCTCCTGCTCGGCAGCGGGGTGGAGGCGCCGGGCCGCTACCGCCGCTTCGCGCTGGGTTTCACCGATCCGCCGTTGTCGGTCACGGCGCGCGGTCGGACGGTGCGCATCGACGCGCTGAACGCACGCGGCCGCGTGCTGCTGCCGCCCATTGCCGACGCCCTGCGTGCGATGGACGCGCTGGCCGGCATCGAGGACGCCCCCACCCGCGTCACGGTCCTGGTCCGCAAGCCCGTCCATCCCTTCGCGGAGGAGGAGCGGAGCCGCCAGCCGTCCGTCTTCTCGGTGCTGCGCGCTCTGCTCGGCCTGTTCGCGGCGCCGGAGGATCCGCTGCTGGGGCTCTACGGCGCCTTCGGCTACGACCTCGCCTTCCAGTTCGAACCGATCCGCATGCGGCTGGAACGGCCGGACGACCAGCGCGACCTCGTCCTCTACCTGCCGGACCGCCTCGTGGCCGTGGACCCGGTGACCGGCCTTGCCCGCCGCTTCGACTACGAATTCTCCCACGGCGGCGCCTCGACCGAGGGGCTGGAGCGCGGCGGGCGCGCCCACGCCTACCGCCCGGACACCAACGCGGCGGCGGAATGCGACCACGCCCCCGGCGAGTACCAGCAGGTCGTGGAGGCCGCCAAGGCCGCCTTCCGCCGCGGCGACCTGTTCGAGGTGGTGCCCGGCCAGACCTTCGCGGAGCCCTGCGCCGACGCGCCCTCCACCGTGTTCCGCCGGCTGCTCCGGGCCAATCCGGCGCCTTACGAGGCGCTGGTCAACCTCGGCTTCGGGGAGTTCCTGGTCGCCGCCAGCCCGGAGATGTACGTGCGGGTCGGCGGGAACCGGGTGGAGACCTGTCCGATTTCCGGCACCGTGGCGCGCGG
>JAEZPL010000481.1 GCA_023413605.1 Pseudomonadota bacterium | reverse complement strand
CGTGTAATCCGTGCTGAAATCCGTGTAATCCGTGTCAATGTTGCCGGCCCCGGCCGGACGCAGGCGAAGACAGACAGCCATGACCGAACGCGAAAATCCCGTCGAGGCCTTCAAGCGCTCCACCGCCGCCACGGTGCGCGCCCTATCGCGGCGGGCGGACGTGCAGGTGGGCTTCTCCACCGAGCCGCCGGGCGTGGCCGGCCTGCGCGTGCGCGTGCCGACACCGGCGCGCGACCTGAACCCGCACGACGTCGCCACGCTGCGCGGTGCCGCCGACGCCGTGTCGCTGCGGTTGCGCTTCCACGACAACGCCATCCACCTCCAGCGCATGCCGCTGGGCGACACCGCCCGCGCCGCCTTCGACGCGATGGAGCAGGCCCGCTGCGAGGCGCTGGGCGCCCGCCACATGCCGGGCATCGCCGCGAACTTGGAGGCGGCGCTCGACGAGCGCTACCACAAGCAGGGCTTCGATCGGTACGAGGACCGCGATCAGGTTCCGCTGGCCGAGGTGATGCGCCTGATCGCGCGCGAGACCATGACCGGCACCGCCCCGCCCCCGGCAGCATCCCACGCGGTGGACCTCTGGCGCCCCTGGATCGAGGAGAAGCTGGGCAAGGACCTGCACGGCCTGGCGCAGCACATCGGCGATCAGGATGCCTACGCCCGCGCCGTGCGCAAGCTGCTGGCCGAGCTGGACATGGAGGTCGGCAACGAGCCGGACGAGCCCGAGCAGACCGAGGACGAGAAGCGCAAGTCCGAGCAGGACGATAGCGAGTCCAACAGCGGCCAGACCCAGGGCTCCGACGATGCCGAGAGCCAGTCCGAATCGATGACCTCGCAGGACATGCAGGAGGGCGACCAGGGCGAGCAGGCCGAGGAAGGCGCCGGGGAGGAAGGCGACACCCAGATGGGCGAGGGCGAGGGCGCGGAGGAGCCGGCCGGCCCCGGCCAGCCCTGGCGCCCGGAGACGCGCGGCCGCAACGAGCCCGATCCCAACGCCTACAAGCCCTTCACCACCCAGTTCGACGAGGTGGTGGACGCCGCCGACCTCTGCGATCCGGACGAGCTGGCGCGGCTGCGCCACATGCTGGACCAGCAGCTTCAACACCTGCAGGGCGTCATCTCCAAGCTTGCCAACCGTTTGCAGCGGCGTCTGCTGGCCAAGCAGCAGCGGTCGTGGGAGTTCGACCTGGACGAGGGCATCCTGGACGCCGCCCGGCTGGCCCGCATCGTGGTCAACCCGGTCCTGCCCCTCTCCTTCAAGAAGGAGAAGGAGACGGACTTCCGCGACACGGTGGTGTCGCTGCTGATCGACAATTCCGGCTCCATGCGCGGCCGGCCGATCTCCATCGCCGCCATGAGCGCCGACATCCTGGCCCGCACGCTGGAGCGCTGTGCGGTGAAGGTGGAGGTGCTTGGCTTCACCACCCGCGCCTGGAAGGGCGGGCAGGCGCGCGAAAGCTGGATCGCCGCGGGCAAGCCGCCGAACCCCGGCCGCCTGAACGACCTGCGCCACATCGTCTACAAGGCGGCGGACCAGCCCTGGCGGCGTGCCCGCAAGAACCTGGGCCTGATGCTGCGCGAAGGCATCCTGAAGGAGAACATCGACGGCGAGGCGCTGATGTGGGCGCACAACCGCCTGATCGGCCGGCCGGAGCAGCGGCGCATCCTGATGGTCATCTCCGACGGCGCGCCGGTGGACGATTCGACCCTGTCGGTCAACGCCGGCAACTATCTGGAACGCCACCTGCGGCAGGTGATCGAGTACATCGAGACGCGCTCCCCCGTCGAACTGGTCGCCATCGGCATCGGCCACGACGTCACCCGCTATTACCGCCGCGCGGTCACCATCGTGGACGCCGAACAGTTGGGCGGCACCATGATGAACAAGCTGGCCGTACTGTTCGACGAGGACGATCGCCGCGGTCGCGGCGGCGCTTGGCGGTAGGCCGGCGCCGATACCGGCAACGAAAAAGGCGCGGGGATGCCCCCGCGCCTTTTTGATTCGCCTTGGGAGAGGCGGCTACTGAAGGCTGCGCTGCATCTCTTCGAAATTGCGCGAGAAGCCGTTCAGCGGGAAATCAATGTCGCGCTTGCCGCCGCGCAGGAAATTGACGCGAACCAGAACGGTCGCGCCGTTGCGGAACTGGTCCACCACGCGGCCCGACACGAAATTCGGGAACATGCACATGTTCAGCGTGGCGATCTGCGTTTCGATGCGCGGCTGACGGTCCACGCGGATGGCGCAGTTCTCGACCATGCCCTGGCTGGTGGTCAGGAACAGGTGGAAGTCGTTGCCGGTCGGGATGACGCTGAGCGCCACAAAGCCGACTTCCTTTCCATCGTCGAACAACCGGTAGTTCATCAGGCGGCAGACCTTGGTGTCGGTCATGCGGTCGATGTCGCAGCGGTTGCTCCACGCCCCTTCCGGCCCGAACTCGGCGGCGGATTTGGAGAAGTCCACGGCGGAGGCCGGCATCGCAACGGCCAATGCGGACAACAGCGCCGCACCAAAAGCAAAAAGAACTGTCCAGCGCATCGTCCCGGCCCCTTACCGTCGCGGAGTGTTGCAAAAAAGGCGGCACCCTATCCGATCGGATTATAGGCACACCGGACGTTTGGACAAGGGGTTAGACTTACCTAAAGTTTTAGCCTTGTCTTACCGGCCACACCCGTGCGGCGCGCCCGCCACAGCGACAAAACAGCGCATCCTATTGCAAACAGTTATCATTCGCGCTTGACAGCACATTGTAAGAATGGTCAAGGTAACGCATGAGAACGCTTCGCAATCGCGAAGAATAACGAAATCGGGCTTTTGGGAGTCATCAGGATGCACATCGGATCGCGCGGCGGGTTGGCCGCCACCTTCGTTGCCACGCTGCTGGCCACCGCCGGTGCCGCCATGGGGGCCGGGGCTGCGGAGGTGAATATCTATTCGTCGCGCCATTACGATGTGGACAAGGCCCTCTACGACACCTTCACGAAGCAGACCGGCATCAAGGTCAACGTGATCGAGGGCAAGGAAGACGAGCTGATCGAGCGCATGAAGACGGAGGGCGCCAACAGCCCGGCCGACGTGCTGATCACCGTCGACGCCGGCCGCCTGTGGCGCGCCCAGGACGCCGGGCTGCTCCAGCCGACCCGCTCCAAGACCCTGGAATCCGCCATCCCGGCCCACCTGCGCGAGCCGGAAGGCCATTGGTTCGGCATCTCCAAGCGCGCCCGCATCCTGGTCTACAACAAGGCCACGGTGAAGCCGGAGGATCTGCCGACCTACGAATCGCTGGCGGATCCGAAGTGGAAGGGCCGCGTCCTGGTCCGTTCCTCGACCAACGTCTACAACCAGTCGCTCGTCGGTTCGCTGCTCGCCGCCAACGGCGAGAAGGCCACCGAGGAATGGGCCAAGGGCATCGTCGCCAACATGGCCCGCAAGCCGCAGGGCGGCGACACCGACCAGATCAAGGGCGTTGCCGCCGGTGAAGGCGACGTGGCCGTGTCCAACACCTACTACTTCGCGCGCCTCGCCTCCTCCACCAAGCCGGAGGACAAGGCGATCGCCGAGAAGCTGGGCGTGGTGTTCCCGAACCAGAACAACCGCGGCACGCACGTCAACGTCTCCGGCGCGGGCGTCGTGAAGAACGCGCCGAACAAGGACTCGGCCGTGAAGTTCCTGGAGTATCTGGTCAGCCCGGATGCCCAGCGCATGTTCACCGAGAAGAACTTCGAATACCCGATCGTCGCGGGTGCGGAGATGGCGCCGGTCCTGGTCAGCTGGGGCACCTTCAAGGAAGACCAGCTGAACGCCGCCGTCTACGGCAAGAACAACGCCGAAGCGCTGAAGGTCATGGATCGCGCCGGCTGGAAGTAAGCCTCCAGCCCGGTAGCGTCAGGGGCGCGTCCCAGCGGTGGGGTCGCGCCCCTCTTTTTTTGTATGAAGTTCTCAGCCTTCACAGATTTCACTGATTTTGGCACGGATGACACGGATTTTGTTTCCCTTGCTCACCACGGGCTGATTGTTCAGCCGCCGCGAAGCAAGACCAGATCAGAATCCCGAAATCCGCGCTCAAATCCGCGAAATCCGTGAAGAATCAGTTCTATCCAACAGTTCCGGCACGTCCTCAGAACCGGCCTTCCTCGAAGTCGCGGTAGGCCTGCACGACCTCCTCGCGGGTGTTCATGACGAAGGGGCCGCCCCAGGCCACCGGCTCGCCGATCGGGCGGCCGGACAGCATCAGGAAACGCGCGCCGGACGGGCCGGCGGTGGCCTCCACCCGGTCGCCCCCGCCCAGCACGACCACGCGCGGGCCGCCCAGGCGGACGGAGGAGCCGGGCATGGTGATGGAGCCCTCGAACACCACCAGCGCCGCCGTGTGGTCGGCCGGGACCGCTTCGGCGAAGCCGGCCCCCTCCGGCAGGGTAACGTCGAAGTAGCGGGCCTCGGTCGTGCCGGCCTGGATCGGACCGGAGGTGCCCTGCACCGTCGTGCCGGCGATCACCGTCACCCGGACGCCGTTCTCGCGCACTTCCACCGGGATGCGGTCAGCGGCGAACTCCTGATAGCGCGGCTCGCTCATCTTCCGGCTGGCCGGCAGGTTGATCCAGAGCTGGAAGCCCTTCATCAGCCCTTCGGTCTGCTCCGGCATCTCGGAATGGATCACGCCGCGCCCGGCGGTCATCCACTGCACGCCGCCGGTTTCGATCACGCCTTCATGGCCGTGGTTGTCCCAGTGCCGCATGCGGCCGGCCAGCATGTAGGTCACCGTCTCGAACCCGCGGTGCGGGTGGTCGGGGAAGCCGGCCAGATAATCCTGCGGCGAATCCGAGCCGAAGAAATCCAGCATCAGAAACGGGTCGAGCATGCGCAGGCGCGGCGTGCCGACCATGCGCGTCATGCGCACGCCGGCACCGTCGGACGCCTCCATGCCCTCCACGGCGGTCAGGACGGGGCGGATGGTTGCGGCGCTCATGGCTTCCTCCTCGGGACTTGTTACCCGAACAGAGGTAATCGTCTCAGGCCCCTGGATAAAGGGACGGCGCCGCGCAACACTGTTGCAACGGCTGCAACAGCGTCAGTCGTCCGTCTGGCCGGGGCGGGAGCGGCTGATCGACAGGCTCAGCAGGATCACCGGAACGATGCCGACCGCCACGATGGCCAGTGCCCCGGTCGCGGCCTCCGTCAGCCGTTCGTCGGAAGCCAGCGTGTAGACGCGCACGGCCAGCGTGTCGAAGTTGAAGGGCCGGACGATCATCGTCGCCGGCAGTTCCTTCATCACGTCCACGAAGACCAGCAGACCGGCGGTCAGCAGGCTTCCCCACATGATCGGCGCGTGCACGCGGATCAGCGTCCGCCCGGCCGTCTGTCCCAGCACGCGGGAGGCGAAGTCCATGGTCGGGCGGATCTTGCCCAGGCTCGCCTCGATGGTGTTGAAAGACACGGCCAGGAAGCGGACCAGATAGGCGAACAGCACCGCCGCGATGGTGCCGCTCAGCAGCAGGCCGGTCGAAATGCCGAAGCTCTGCCGCAGGAAGGCGTCCACGGCGTTGTCCAGATGCGCGAAGGGGATCAGCACGCCCACCGCGATGACCGAGCCGGGAATGGCGTAGCCCATGGCCGCCACCCGCACGGCGCCCTTCAGCAGCGGCGTTGGGTGCAGCCGCTGCCCATAGGCCAGCACCAGGGCCAGCGTCACGGCCAGCACCGCCGCCAGGGCGGCCAGCGAGAAGCTGTTGCGCGCCAGCGTCAGGAACATCGGCCCGAAGGCCTCGTCCCCCGCGGTCAGCGCCATGCGGACCAGCAGCCCCGCCGGCAGGATGAAGCCCAACAGCAGCGGCAGCGCGCAGGCGGCCAGCGCCGCCGCCGCGCGCCAGCCCGTCAGCCGGTGCTTCGGCAGGCGGCGGTAACGGGTGGTGGTGTGATGGTAACGGGCCTGCCGGCGCGACCAGCGCTCCATCAGCACCAGCACCAGCACGAACAGCATCAGCACGGACGCCAGCTGCGCCGCCGCCATCGGCTGGCCCATGGCGAACCACGTGCGGTAGATGCCCGTGACGAAGGTGTTCACCGCGAAATACTGCACGGTGCCGAAATCGGCCAGCACCTCCATCAGCACCAGCGCCAGCCCGGCGACGATGCTGGGCCGCGCCAGCGGCAGCGCCACCGTGAAGAAGCTGCGCCACGGCCCGCGGCCGAGCGTACGGCTGACCTCCAGCACGCACACCGACTGTTCCAGGAAGGCGGCGCGCGACAGCAGGTAGACGTACGGGTAGAGCACCAGCGTCATCATCGCCGCCGCCCCATCCACCGTGCGGATGTCCGGAAACCAGTAATCGTGCCGCGTCCAGTGGAACAGCGCACGCAGCCCGGTCTGCACGGGGCCGACGAACTGAAGGACGTCGGTGTAGACGTACGCCATCACGTAGGCCGGAACGGCCATGGGCAGCAGCAGCGCCCATTCCAGCATACGGCTGCCCGGAAACCGGCACATGGTGACCAGCCACGCCGTGCCCACCCCGATGACGAGCGTGCCCATGCCGACCCCGAGGACGAGCCGGATCGTGTTCAGCAGGTACTCCGCCAGCACCGTTTCGACGAGGTGCTGCCACACGCCGTTCGTCGGCACGAAGACCCGGCTGACCACCGCCAGCACCGGCAGGGCCACCAGCGCCGCGATGACCAGCGTCGCCAGCGTCCAGCCGCTGAATCGAAAGCGGTGCCGGACGAATGACTGGACGTCGGGCTGGGCGTCGGGGAGACGCTGCTTGTCGAAGATGTCCGTGGTCAACGCGAGACGTGCCCCTGGAAACGGAGAAGCCGCATCGTCTCACACAATGAGAATAAGTCGCAATGACAAGGTGACAAAAATCCCCTTTTTTCTTGGGGACAAGAGTGGTGGGTGAAGGGAAAACGTCGGTCAGCGCCTGTTCGCCGAAAACGGCAGACAGTTCCTGCCCTCCGACCGCACCCCTCCTCTCCCGGCCGCCTTACGGCGGCACCCCCTCCCCACGGAAGGGGGAGAGGGTGGGCTCGTGTGCGTTACTTCGTGCCGAACATGCGGTCGCCGGCATCGCCCAGGCCGGGGACGATGTAGGCGTTTTCGTCCAGGTGGCTGTCCAGCGAGGCGGTGAAGACCTTCACCCGCGGGTGGGCGGCGGCGAACACGCGCACGCCCTCCGGGGCGGCGACCAGCGCCATGAAGCGGATGTTGTCGTCGTCCACGCCGTGGCGGTTCAGCACGTCGCAGGCGTGCACGGCCGAATTGCCGGTGGCCAGCATGGGATCCACGACGATGAACAGGCGGCCTTCCGCCTCCGGCAGCTTCACCAGATACTCGTGCGGCATCTTGGTGTCGTGGTCGCGGTACAGGCCGATGTGTCCCTCGCGGGCCGACGGAACCAGCTCGTGCAGGCCCTGCGCCATGCCCAGGCCGGCGCGCAGCACCGGCACGATGGCCAGCTTCTTGCCGGCGATGACCGGCGCGTCCATGGGCTGGAGCGGCGTCTCGATCCGTTCGGTGGTCAGGGGCAGGTCGCGGGTGATCTCATAGCCCATCAGCAGCGAGATTTCGCGCAGCAGGGTGCGGAAACCGCCGGTGGACCGTTCCTTGGCCCGCATCAGCGTCAGCTTGTGCTGGATCAGCGGGTGGTCGAGGATGAACAGGTTGGGAAATTCAGAATTGGTGCGCATGGGTCTCGTGCCGCGGCCTGATGTGGTGGCAATCCTACCCCGTCACCCCCCTTCCGGCCAAGCCGCCCTTAAGCGGATCCAAAGGTAGGGCGTCAGCGGCGGCCTTGCGGCACCGCTTTTTTCACCGGCACCGGGCTCTCCGGCACCGTCCGGACCGCGGCGAGCGTCGGCTGCGGCCGGTCCGCGCCATAGCGGACGACCCGATTCCGGCCGGCGTTCTTGGCCTGATAGAGCGCGCGGTCGGCGCACACCACCAGTTCCTCAACCGACAGTTCCAGCCGGGCCTCCACCAGCCCGAAGGAAATGGTGACCGCGACGGCGCGGCCGTCCGGCAGGGTGATGGGCGAGTTCATCAGGTCCAGGCGCAGCCGCTCGATCACGCGGTGGCCTTCGTCGATGCCGGATTCCTTCAGGCAGACGAGGAACTCCTCCCCACCCATGCGGAAGGCCTCGTCGAAGCTGCGGATTTCCCGGCTGATGGCGGCGGCGGTGGCGGCCAGCACGCGGTCGCCGATCTCGTGCCCGTAGGTGTCGTTGATGCCCTTGAACTTGTCGATGTCGCCGATGGCGACGCAGAAGGACTGGCCGGTGCGGCGGAAGCGGTTCTGCTCGCGCTCCAGCGCCTCCTGCATGCCGCGGCGCGTGCGCAGGCCGG
>JAEZPL010000438.1 GCA_023413605.1 Pseudomonadota bacterium | reverse complement strand
CGTGCCTGCGCGCTGCCCCCGTCTGCCAGTCGGGCGTCATACGGCCGGCGCATGAAGGCTTCCATGATCGGCCGGCCGCATCACCCTTTCGCACATGGCTGCGCCATGTGCTGCCGGGTTTGAACCGAAGGCGTTTGATGGAAACCATCAAACGCCTTCGGTATCACTCCACCGAATCGGGATCCTCCGCGTCGACGATGCGCCGCGCGATGTCGTAGGCGAATCCGGCGCGGCCGAGTGCGGCCAGATCCTTGTCGCGGAACTCCGCGCGCTTTTCCGGCAACCGGTAGGGGCCGAGCCGGCGGCGGCGGGCCAGCGCCAGGGCGGCCGTCAGGTTCAGGTCGCCTTCCACCTCCTCGTCCAGCGTGTCCAACGCCTTGTCGGCCTCGTCGCGGGCGATTCCCTTGGCCGCCAGCTTTTCGCGGATGGCGCGGGTGGAGGTGCCGCGGCGGTGCAGGCTGGCCGCGCGCATCTCGGCGTAGGCGACGTCGTTCAGCAGCCCGCTGCGCTGATAGCGCGCGATCAGGTCCTCCACCCAGCGGGCGCCCTCCGTCGGGTCGGTGCCGTGCGCCTGCGCGGAGCGGTCCACCTTGCGCATCAGAACGCGCCGCAGATTGGCCGACGAGCTGGCGAATCGCTGGAGATAATACAGGGCCGCGTTCTCCAGATACTGGGGCGTCACGCGCTTGGGCGGCTTGCGGGCCGGCGCTGGGTCGCGCGTCATGGCTGTCTCCCGTCCGGGGACGGTTGCCGGGAGGGGCCTCGCGGCCTAAAGTCCCGTCCGTCCCTGTGATTTGTGGTCCGATGACTCATCCTCTTCCTCCCATGCCCCGCACCGTCGGCGCCGTCAACTGGGTCGGCTTGTGGACCCTCTACGCCCGCGAGGTCCGCCGGTTCCTGAAGGTGCACCAGCAGACCGTCTGGGCGCCGGTTGTGACCACGCTGCTGTTCTACGCCGTGTTCGCGCTGGCGCTGGGCGGCGCGGTGCGGACGGTCGGCCCGGTGCCGTACCTGGAATTCCTGGCGCCCGGCCTGATCATGATGGCCATGGCGCAGAACGCCTTCGCGAACACCTCCTCCTCGGTGGTGATTTCCAAGGTGCAGGGCAACATCGTCGACATCCTGATGCCGCCGATGGCGCCGCTGGAGTTGGCCTTCGGCTTCGTCATGGGCGGCGTGACGCGCGGCCTGTGCGTCGGGCTGGTCACCGGGCTGGCGATGTGGGCCTTCGTGCCTGTGCGCATCGCGCATCCGGAATTCGTGATCTTCCACGCGATCATGGCCTCGATGCTGCTGTCGCTGCTGGGGCTGGTCGGCGGCATCTGGTCGGAGAAGTTCGACCACATCGCGGCGGTGACCAACTTCGTGGTGACGCCGCTGTCCTTCCTGTCCGGCACCTTTTATTCGGTGGAAACGCTGCCGACGACCTTCTGGTGGATCGCCCATTTCGACCCGTTCTTCTACATGATCGACGGCTTCCGCTACGGCTTCATCGGCCGGTCCGACGGTACGCTGGGGGTCGGCGTGGTTGTGATGCTGGCGATCAACGGTGCCCTGTGGTGGCTGGCTTGGCGCATGCTGAAGACCGGCTATAAGTTGAAGGCGTAAATCCGCACGCGTTGCGGTGCCAATCCGTTGACAGGACGAAGCGATCTCTTGATATTCGTCGCTTCCCCGGCGGGCAGGGGTGTCCGCCGGGCTGTCCTCATTCGGAGGTTTTTGCCGTGATTCCGGTCGTTATGCCCACGTATGCCCGCGCCGACGTTGTGTTCGAGCGGGGCGAAGGTCCGTATCTGTACGCGACCGACGGGCGACGATTCCTGGATTTCGCCGCCGGCGTGGCGGTGAACGCCCTGGGTCACGCGCATCCCTATCTGGTCGAGGCGCTGACCAGGCAGGCCAACAAGCTCTGGCACACCTCCAACCTGTTCCGGGTCGCGGGGCAGGAGTCGCTGGCCAAGCGCCTGACCGAGGCCACCTTCGCCGACACCGTGTTCTTCACCAACTCGGGTGCCGAGGCGTGGGAATGCGGCGCCAAGCTGGTCCGCAAGTACCAGTATGAGAACGGCAACAAGGGCCGTTATCGGATCATCACGTTCGAGCAGGCCTTCCACGGCCGCACGATCGCGTCGATCTCCGCCGCGCAGCAGGAAAAGCTGATCAAGGGCTTCGGCCCGCTGCTCGACGGCTTCGACCTCGTGCCGTTCGGCGACTTGGACGCGGTGCGCAAGGCCGTGACCGACCAGACCGCCGGCATCTGCATCGAGCCGATCCAGGGCGAAGGCGGCATCCGCGTCGCCTCGGCGGAGTTCCTGCGCGGCCTGCGCCAGATCTGCGACGAGAACGGCCTGCTGCTGTTCCTGGACGAGATCCAGTCCGGCATGGGCCGCACCGGCAAGCTGTTCGCCCATGAATGGGCCGGCATCACGCCGGACGTGATGGCCGTGGCGAAGGGCATCGGCGGCGGCTTCCCGCTGGGCGCCTGCCTCGCGACGGAAAAGGCGGCGTCCGGCATGACCGCCGGCACCCACGGCTCGACCTACGGCGGCAACCCGCTCGCCACCGCGGTCGGCAACGCCGTGTTCGACAAGGTGTCCGAGCCGGGCTTCCTCGATCATGTGCAGCGCATCGGCAGCGTGCTCCAGGGGCGTCTGAAGGACCTCGTGGGCGAGCATCCGTCCGTCTTCAAGGACGTGCGCGGCCAGGGACTGATGCTCGGCCTCGTCTGCGGTCCGGCGGTCGGCGACGTGGTGACCCGTCTGCGCGCCAACGGCCTGCTGGCCGTGCCGGCCGGCGACAACGTCGTGCGCCTGTTGCCGCCGCTGATCATCGGCGAAGCCGAAGTGGAGGAGGCCGTCGGCATCCTCGCCACGACGGCGAAGGAGATGGCGTGATGTCCACGGTTCGGCATTTCCTCGACATCGACCGGCTGGACACGGCGACGCTTCGCCAGATCCTGACGATGGCCGGCACCATAAAGAAGGACATTCCGGCCTACCGCTCGCTGTTCGCGGGCCGCGTGCTGGCGATGATCTTCGAGAAGCCCTCGACCCGCACCCGCGTGTCGTTCGAGGTCGGCATGCACCAGCTCGGCGGCGACGTCGTGGTGCTGAAGCCCGACGACATGCAGCTTGGCCGTGGCGAGACCATCGGCGACACCGCGCGCGTCCTGTCGCGCTACGTCGACGCGGTGATGGTCCGCACCATGGGCGAGGAGCGCGTGCACGAGCTGGCCGCGCACGCCTCGATCCCGATCATCAACGGCCTGACCGACCAGTCGCACCCCTGCCAGATCATGGCCGACCTGATGACCTTCGAGGAGCATCGCGGCCCCATCGAAGGCCGGACGGTCGCCTGGGTCGGCGACGTCAACAACGTCGCGGTCAGCTGGGTGCACGCCGCCGTGCGCTTCGGCGTCGAAATCCGCCTGGGCTGCCCGGCGGTCTACGGCCCGTCGGCGGCCCTGCTCGACTGGGTGAAGCGCGAGGGCGGGCGGATCGTCGTGACCGACAGCCCGGCGGAGGCCGTGCGCGGCGCCGACTGCGTGGTGACCGACGCCTGGGCCTCCATGCACAACACCGACGTCGACGAGCGGGCGGCCATCCTCGCACCCTATCAGGTGAACGAGGCGCTGATGGATCTCGCCCACCCCGACGCGCTGTTCATGCACTGCCTGCCCGCCCATCGCGGGGAGGAGGTGACGGACGGCGTCATCGACGGACGGCACTCCGTGGTCTGGGACGAGGCGGAAAATCGTCTTCATGCCCAGAAGGCCATCCTGGCATGGTGCCTCGGAGCCACTATCTAAGAGCACTTGGTGCGGAGTCGCAGCCCGGGGAGTTCGGGCGGCGGCTCCGCATGCGTTTGCCGTAACATCGAGGACATGATGGACGATCCTTCCGTCCAACCGATCCGCGACGACCTCGTTCTGCCGTTTCAGATCGAGGCCTCGCGCCTGCGCGGCCGCATGGTGAAGCTGGGCCCCGCGCTGGACGAAATCCTGACCCGCCACGCCTACCCGGAGCCGGTCGCCCGCTTTCTGGCGGAGACGATGACGCTCGCCATGCTGCTGTCCAGCATGCTGAAGTACGACGGCATCTTCACGCTCCAGACCAAGGGCGACGGGCCGATCAGCCTGATGGTCGCGGACATCACCTCGGTCGGCGACATCCGGGCCTACGCCCAGTTCGACGAGGCCGCGCTGAAGAAGGCCGCCGACGACGTGGCCATCGCCCCGGCGCCGGCCCTGCTGGGCAAGGGTCACATCGCCTTCACGGTGGACCAGGGGCCGAACACCGAACGCTACCAGGGCATCGTCGAACTGTACGGCAAGACGCTCGCCGACTGCGTGCAGCACTATTTCCGCCAGTCGGAGCAGATCGACACCGGCCTGACCGTGTCGGTCGACCAGGAAACCCTGCCGGACGGCAGCAAGGGCGCCTGGCGGGCCGGCGGCATCATGGTGCAGCGCCTGCCGCAGGACCCGACCGAGCATGTGCTTGGGTCCGGCGACGAGGACGCGTGGCGTCGCGCCATGGTCCTGATGGCCAGCGCCACGGGCGACGAGCTGCTGGATCCGGGGCTCGCGGCCAGCGATCTGCTGTTCCGCCTGTTCCACGAGGACGGCGTGCGCGTCTGGCAGCCCAAGGGCCTGCGCTTCGGCTGCCGCTGCTCGCGCGAACGGGTGTCGGACATGCTGTCCAGCCTGCCGCGCGACGAGGTGCAGAGCCTGAAGATCGACGACGGGCGCGTCGAGGTCGTCTGCCAGTTCTGCTCGACGGCCTACCACTTCGACGACGCCGACCTGGACCGGGTGTACGGCGCGGTGAAGTAGCGCCGGTCCGAAGTAGGGCTGGCCGAAAACTATCCAAATGCGCTCCGGAAGCGGCGCGGCTATAGTGCCGCGCCGTTTTTCCTGTCCAACCGGAGCGATCATGCCCTCCCGCCGTTTCGTTCTCGCCGCCGGCTTCGCCGCGTTGGCCCTGTCGGCCTGCCAGAGCACGCAGCCGCGCCCGGCGCCGCGGCCCATCGACTTTTCCAACTACGGCCCGATCGTTCTGAACGCGGGCAGCATCGACGTGGTCGACGCCTATCGCCCCGGCGGCGGTGTCCATGTCGAGCAGCGCTCCGCCGTCCCGCCGGCCCAGGCGGTGCGGCTCTGGGCCAGCCAGCGGCTGCAGGCGGCGGGCGGTCCCGGCCGCGTGCGCGTCACCATCCGCGACGCCAGCATCGTCGAGAACCAACTGGCGAAGACCGGCGGCGTGAAGGGCTATTTCACCAACGACCAGGCCCAGCGCTACGACGGCCGCATCGAGGTGGAGATCAGCGGCGAGCTGCCGGGCGAGACCAGCTTCCGCGGCATGACCAAGGCGGTCGTGACCTATTCGATCACCGTGCCGGAAAACATCTCGCTGGCCGACCGCGAGGCGACCTTCGTGGAGATCACCCGCCGCATGATGGACGACCTGAACGCGCGCCTGGACGCGGGCATCCGCAAGGATCTGGCCCCGATGGTGCGGCGGTAAGTCTGCCATTGATGCAAAGAAAAAGGCCGCCCCCGGGGGCGGCCTTTTCCGTTCCGGATATCCGGAACCCTTAGTACCGGTAGTGCTCCGGCTTGAACGGGCCCTCGACCTTCACGCCGATGTACTCGGCCTGCTTCGGGGTCAGGGTGGTCAGGTTCGCGCCGATCTTGCTGAGGTGCAGACGGGCGACCTTCTCGTCCAGGTGCTTCGGCAGGACGTAGACCTTGTTCTCGTAGTTCTGGTGGTTGTTCCACAGCTCGATCTGGGCCAGCACTTGGTTGGTGAAGCTGGCGCTCATCACGAAGCTGGGGTGGCCGGTGGCGCAGCCCAGGTTCACCAGACGGCCCTGGGCCAGGACGATCAGGCGCTTGCCGTCGGGGAAGACGACCTCGTCAACCTGCG
>JAEZPL010000343.1 GCA_023413605.1 Pseudomonadota bacterium | reverse complement strand
GCGCGCGCTGGTCACCAGCGGCCCGACCTACGAGCCCATCGACCCGGTGCGCTACATCGCCAACCGCTCCTCCGGCCGCCAGGGGCACGCCATCGCGGCGGCGCTGCGCAAGCTGGGGGCGGAGGTGACGCTGGTCACCGGCCCGACCCGCCAGCCCGACCCGCCGGGCTGCACCGTCCAGCCCATTGAGACGGCGCGCGAGATGCTGGCCGCCTGCGAGGCCGCCCTGCCGGTGGACATCGCGGTCTGCGCCGCCGCCGTGGCCGACTGGCGCGTTTCCGGCGAATCCGACCGCAAGCTGAAGAAGGACGGCGGCGGCCCGCCCAGCCTGACGCTGACCGAGAACCCCGACATCCTCGCCTCGCTGTCGCAGACCAAGTCGCGGCGCCCGGCGCTGGTGGTTGGTTTCGCAGCCGAAACGGGCAACGTGGTCGAGTATGCGACGGCCAAGCGCATCCGCAAGGGCTGCGATTGGATCGTCGCCAACGACGTGTCGCTGGGCACCACGACCTTCGGTGGGACCGACAACACCGTCCACCTGATCCGCGATGGCGCCGTGGAGGACTGGCCCACCATGGGCAAGGATTCCGTGGCCGCCCGCCTCGCCGACGCCATCGCCCAGCATTTCACCCCGACTTCCCCCAAAACGCCGCAGGAGAAAGTTTCGTGAGCGTAACGGTTCCAGTCGTCCGTCTTCCCCACGCCGAGGGGCTGGAGCTTCCGGCCTACGCGACGGCGCATGCGGCCGGGCTCGACCTCGTCGCGGCGGTCGCGGCGCCGGTGGTCCTGGAACCGGGCCGGCGCGCCCTGATTCCCACCGGAATCGCCATGGCGCTGCCCGACGGGTTCGAGGCGCAGGTGCGCCCGCGCTCCGGCCTTGCGCTGAAGAACGGCGTCACCGTGCTGAACAGCCCCGGCACCATCGACGCGGACTACCGCGGCGAGGTCGGCGTCATTCTGATCAACCACGGCGACCAGCCCTTCACGGTGGAGCGCGGCCAGCGCATCGCCCAGCTGGTCGTGGCCCGGTACGAACGCATCGCCTGGAACGAGGCGGCCAGCCTTCCCGACAGCGCCCGCGGCGCCGGGGGCTTCGGCTCCACCGGCCAGCATGCCCTGGACATGTCCAAGCAGGAGTCCCCGTGATGCTCCGCATCTCCAAGAAGCTGATGTTCGCGATCGAGGCGGTGCTGGACATCGCCTACAACGCCGGCACGGAACCCGTGCAGTCCGGCGAGATCACCCGCCGCCAGGGCATTCCCAAGCGCTATCTGGAACAGGTGCTCCAGCAGCTCGTGCGCGACGGCATCCTGGCGGGCGTGCGGGGGCCTCGCGGCGGCTACCGCCTGGCGCGGGAGCGCCGCCGCATCACGCTGGGCGAGATCGTGAAGGTGGTCCGGTCCATGGAGACGGCGACCGACCCCATCGAGGAGCCGGCCGGGTCCATCCTCGGCCACAAGGTCGTCCGCCCGCTGTGGATGGAGCTTCAGGAAGAGTGCATGAAGAAGCTCGACGACGTCACCATCGAGGACCTCTGCCTGCGCGCCCGTTCCGCCGGCGTGGAGAGCGAGACGGAAGACCGCATCGACTTCACGATCTGACGCATTCCGCCATTTAAACCCACGCAGAAAGCGGATAAATTCCGACTATGCTGTGAAAGTGGGTAAAACAACACACCGGAGGAGTGAAAAACATGCCGGCTTCCGAGTTTCGCGGTAAAATCTACGACAGCATTCTCGACACCGTCGGCGCCACGCCGCTGGTGCGCGTCAAGCGGCTGGCCGACGACGCCGGCGTGAAGGCGCAGATCGTCGGCAAGCTGGAATTCTTCAACCCGCTGGCCAGCGTGAAGGACCGAATCGGCTTCGCGATGATCGAATCGGCGGAGCGCGCCGGCTCCATCCAGCCGGGCCGCACCACGCTGGTCGAGCCGACGTCGGGCAACACCGGCATCGCGCTGGCCTTCGTCGCGGCGGCCAAGGGCTACCGCCTGATCCTGACCATGCCGGAAAGCATGTCGGTCGAGCGCCGCAAGATGCTGAAGCTGCTGGGCGCCGAGCTGGTGCTGACCCCGGCGGCCGAAGGCATGAAGGGCGCCATCCGCCGCGCCGACGAGATCGTCGCCGGCGATCCGAACGCCTACATGCTCCAGCAGTTCAAGAACCCGGCGAACCCGGAAATCCACCGCAACACCACGGCGGAGGAGATCTGGAAGGACACCGACGGCCAAGCCGACATCCTGATCTCCGGCGTCGGCACCGGCGGCACGCTGACCGGCGTTTCGGAAGTCCTGAAGGCCCGCAAGCCCGGCTTCCGCACCGTCGCGGTGGAGCCGGAGGACAGCCCGGTGCTGTCCGGCGGCATGCCCGGCCCGCACAAGATCCAGGGCATCGGCGCCGGCTTCGTTCCGGATGTGCTGCAAAAGGATCTGATCGACGAGGTCGTGCGCATTTCCAACCAGCGCGCCTTCGAGACCGCCCGCAAGGTGGCCCGGCTGGAGGGCCTGCCGGTCGGCATCTCCTCGGGCGCGGCGCTCGCCGCGGCGCTGGAGATCGGCGCCCGCCCGGAGAATGAAGGCAAGCTGATCGTCGTCATCCTGCCCTCCTTCGCCGAGCGCTACCTGTCCACGGCCCTGTTCGAAGGCCTGGAATAAGCGCTCCACCGCAAAGCCCGCTGCAAAAAAGGCCCTCTCCCCGCCGCGGGGAGAGGGCCTTTTCGTTCAGCCCCTCTTTGATCACTCCGCGCAACCGGGCGGCGAATATTGCGCACACGCGCACCCTGATGTAGAGTGAGGAACATCGGCATCCGTTCCCGGCCAGACCGTTGCGGATTCCGGCGAAAGGGTCGCATTTTATTCATTTGCGGCGCCGGTCTTCGGGCGCCACCATTGGGAAACTGTCGGGTGCCGCCGCCGACATTGGGCTGCCGCTTGGGGGCGCCGATTCGGGCGTGCGGGGCACCGGTTGATCAGGAGTGACCACTATGGGCGTCAC
>JAEZPL010000307.1 GCA_023413605.1 Pseudomonadota bacterium | reverse complement strand
GTGCTGGGGCAACGGGCCGCCGCCATCGCCGCCTTGTCCCGGCCGGTCCGGGGCACCGGGCGGCTGGTTCTGGCGACCGCCGAGGCGGCGTTGCAGCGTCTGCCGCCTCCCGAAGCGTGGCCCGACTGTGCGCTGGTCGTCGCGACGGACACGCCCTATGACGAGGAGGCGTGGCGGACCCTTCTGGTGGGCGGCGGCTACATCCTGGACGACCGGATCGACGAGCCGGGAGAGGCCGCGTTCCGCGGCGCCGTGGTGGAGATTTTTCCGGGCGACGCCGATCGCCCGGTCCGCTGCGACATCGCCGACGGCCGGGTCGCGCGGATACGGACCTTCGATCCGGCGAGCCAGCGCTCGACCGGCGATTGCGGGGGGATCACCGTCCATCCGGTGACCGAGATTCCGGCGGTGCACGGGATCGTCGAACGGCTGGTCCATGGGCTGGAGGGCCGCGGCGACCCGATGGCCGCCGGGCTTGCCGAGGCGCTCGCCGCCGGACGGCGCCCCTACGCCTTCGAGCGCCTGCTGCCCCTGGCCTACGACCGCTTGCCGAGCGTGCTTGTGTGTCTTGCCGACAGTCCTGTCGTTCTTGACGAGGGAGTCGGCGACCGGCTGGAGGAGCGGTTCGACCTGTTGGCCGAGGCCGACGCATCGGCCATGCACCTCGACCGCGAGGCATGGGAGGCGGGTTTGCAGGGGCGGGCGGTCGTGACCCTGGAGCCCGACGCGCAGGCCGCGCCCAACGGAACGCCGGCCGTTTCGGAACGCTCCCTTATCCGCCTTGCCGGTGAGCGGATTGGGGCGGGGGAGCCCGTGGTCATCGCCGCCGCGAGCGCCGCCGATGCGGCCAGGATGGCGGAGCGGGGGGCGGCGGCGACCGGCCGGCCGGTGCCCGTGCTCGACCGCTGGCCGGCGGAGGGGCCGCCTGAAACGCCGGCAGCGCTGGTGCTTCGCGTGGCCGCGGGATTCACCATCGACGGCGTGACGGTGCTCGCCCAGCGCCCACGGACGGACGGCGGCGCTGCCCCGAAGGCCCCGCTGGCGCCCGTCGACCTGTCGCCCAACGACCTGGCGGTCCATCTCGACTATGGGATCGGCGCGGTGCGCGGGCTGGAAACGGTCGAGGCCGGCGGCCAGCCGGAAGATGTCCTGGTGATCGAGTATGCCCGCGAAGACCGGCTTCTGGTGCCGGCGGCCGACCTCGACCGGGTGTGGCGCTACGGCAGCAGCGACGCCGAGGTGGCGCTCGACGGGTTGAAGGGGGGAAGCTGGCTGACCCGCCGCGCGGAGCTGGAGCAAGAGATCGGCGTGACCGCCGCCAGCCTTGTGCGCAAGGCTGCCCGCCGCGCCCGCGCGAAGGCTCCGGTGATCGCGCCGCCGGCCGGGCCGATGCGCCGCGTGACGGCCCGCTTCTCTTACGAGGAGACCGCCGGGCAGCGGCGCGCCATCGCCGCCGTGATGGCCGAGTTGGCGAGCGGACGGCCGATGGACCATCTGGTCTGCGCCGACGTCGGCTATGGCAAGACCGAAGTGGCGTTGCGCGCGGCGGCGGCGGTCGCTCTCTCCGGGCGACAGGTCGCAGTGCTTGCCCCGACCAGCGTGCTGGCCCGCCAGCATCTGGAGGTCTTCCGGCGGCGGCTGGCCGGCCTGGACCTGCGCATCGAGCCGCTGACCGGCAGCATGGCGGCGTCCGCCGCGAAGGCCGTGCGCGAAGGGATTGCCGATGGGTCGGTGGCGATCGCGATCGGCACGCATGCGCTGCTGTCGAAGACGGTGCGCTTCGCCGACCTCGCGCTGGTCGTCGTGGATGAGGAGCAGCGCTTCGGCACCGCGCAGAAACGGGCGTTGGCCAGACTGTCGGCTGGTGTCCACTCCCTGGCGCTCTGCGCCACGCCGGTTCCGCGGACGTTGCAGGCGGCGCTGGTGGGCTTGCGGGGAATCAGCGTCATCGACACGCCCCCGGTGCGCCGCCGGCCGGTGCGCACGCGGGTCGTCCCCTATGACCCTGCGGCCTTGCGCGCTGCGCTGCGGCGCGAACGGGCGCGGGGCGGGCAGAGCTTCTGCGTGGCTCCCCGGATCGCCGACCTCCCGGCGCTGGAGGCCGAGGTGCGGGCGCTCGCCCCCGACCTGTCGGTCGCCGTTGCGCATGGCCGACTTCCCGCCGCCGAACTCGATCAGGTGATGGTCGATGTGGCCGAAGGAACGGTCGATGTGCTGGTTTCGACCCCCATCATCGAGACCGGAATCGACATCCCCCGCGCCAACACCATCGTCATCCGCCGTCCCGACCTGTTCGGGCTTGGCCAGCTTCACCAGCTTCGCGGCCGGGTGGGGCGGGGGGCGGCGCAGGCCTACGCCTATCTGCTGACCGATCCCGACACCCCGCTCGGCGAACGGACGGAGCGGCGGCTGGGTTCGCTTGAAGCCATCGAAAGCTTGGGCGGCGGCTTCGCCCTCAGCCTGCTCGATCTCGACCGGCGCGGGGCGGGCGACCTGCTGGGCACCGACCAGAGCGGCCATCTGCGGGTTGCCGGAACCGAACTGTACCAGCATCTGCTGGCCCGCGCGCTGGCCGGCGCCGAGGCGGACGAAGCCCCGGAACTGCGCCTGGGCGTGCCGCAGACCATCCCCGCCGCCTATCTGCCGGAAGAGGAGTTGCGCATCGGCCTGCACCGCCGGCTGGCGCGCCTGCGCGACGAGGCGGAGGTCGAGCCGTTGCGGGAGGAGATCGAGGACCGTTTCGGGCCGCTGCCGGACGAGCTGGACCTGTTGCTGGCGGTTGCCGCGCTTCGTGCGCGCTGCCGGCGGCTGGGCGTCGCCGCCCTGGCTGCCGGTCCCGCGGGCGTGTCGCTGACCCTGAGGGATACGCCCTGCCGCGCCGACCGGGAAGCGGCGCTGGAGCGTCTGTGGGCAGGGCGCGTGCGCCGCACCGAGGATCGGCTTGTCTTCGCGCTGGAGGCCGAGGGGCCGCCGGAGATCCTGAGCAACGCGCGCGCCGTGCTCGATCAGCTTCCGACTGTAAGCGCGGCCGGGGCGAAGGCCCTACGGCATGCACGCATTTCGCATGAGAGGTAAGTGGCTGATGTCGCATTAAAAAGCCCCTCTCCCCTCAAGGGAGAGGGGCTTTACATCGCATTTTCAACCATTTAGGACACCGCCAAATGTGTGCATGCCGTAGTGCGAAAACTGGGAAAACCCATGCGAAAGACGGCGTGAAGGAGTGAACCGCCGCCCGGAGCTTCGCGTCGGTGGATGCGTTCAGGCGCTCCGGCGCTTCTTCTTAGGGGGTTCCGCGACGGGGGCTGGGGCGGCATCCGGGGTGATGGGGTTCGGTGCCGGGGCCAGCATGCCCGCCGTGACGAAGCTGCTGATCGCCGTCATGATCTCGTCGGGGTCGTTCGGGTTGCAGATGCCCGGCGCCATCTCCTCAAGCCGGTGCGTGTCGGAGAAGGCGTAGAGGTATGCGCCGATCACCAGCGTCATGCGCCAGTAGACGTCCCGTTCCGACAGGTGCGGCAGGGCCTCGCGCAGGGCGGTGGTGAAGGTGCGGGTGGATGCGTCGTAGGCGTCGCTGCGCAGCTTGTAGGAGATTTCCGGCGGTTCCGTGTGCAGGCGGGCCTGAAGCCGCATGAAGGTCCGTCCCGCTTCCGTCTCGCGCATCGACAGGGCCGGCATCAGGAAGGCGTAGACGATGTCCGGCACGGCCAGCGGCTTGCCGGAGCGGCGCAGGGCTTCCAGCCGCTCCACGCGCTCGTCGGCGATCTGCCGGCCGCGCCGCAGGAACACCTGTTCGAACAGGCCGTGCTTGGACCCGAAATAATAGCTGATCAGGGCCTGCGTCACGTTGGCCCGGTCGGCCACGTTGCGCAGGCTCGTCCCGGCGTAGCCGAGGTTGGCGAACTCGATCTCCGCGGCGTCGAGGATCTCGTCGCGCACGTTGCTGATGCCTTCGGGCCGGCCGGGACCGGCCCGCCGCCGCGGCGCCGTACGGCGCGGTTCCGAGGCGGAGGCATCGGGAAGGGGCGCAGCGTCCCCGGCTTTCGTCTTCACTTGGCTCATCGTCTGCGTTGCGTCCTGACCGAGTCCGCCATTGTAACAGTTTTCGGGATGGCCGTGCGGCCATCCCGCAATACCCTTATAGGGCGAGAATGCGCTCCGCCGGAACAACGTCGCCGTATTTCTGGGCGATGTCGAACAGGCTGGCCTCGTGCGGCGCGATGGCGCGGTCGCCCACGCAATCGGCCATCACGACGGGGCGGAAGCCGTGGCACATGGCGTCCACGACGCTGGCCCGCACGCAGCCGCTCGTCGTGGCGCCCGCGATCAGGAGCGTCTCCACGCCCCGCTGGGTCAGCCACGGCGCCAACCCGGTGCCGAAGAAGGCGGAGGGAACGTTCTTGCGCACCACCAGCTCGCCGGGGACCGGCGTCAGCTCCGGCACGATGGCGCTGATGGAGGCATGCTCCGTCAGCGTCTGCATGCCGGGAATCTTGATGGAGAAGATGTTCCCGTCGGACCCGTCGTCGGCGTAGACGATGCGGCTGTGCGCGACCTTCCAGCCGCGCGTCCGGGCCTTGTCCAGCACCTGCGCCGTGCGGGCGATGGCCGGCGCGATGTTGCCGCCGCCGAACACGGCCGGGTCGGCGAAGCCGTTGACGAAATCGACGATCAGCAGCCCGATCTGACCCTGGATGCCCAGGCCGCGGCCGAAGCCCTGGCGCTGGTAGACCTCTTGCTCTGCCGTGCTCATGCCAGTTCCTTCCGGGCCAGAAGCTTGCCGTCGCGGACGACCTCGCGACCGTCCAGGCTGACGGTGCAGTTCCGCATGGGGATGTCGATGTGGCAGGCGGTGATGCGCGATCCGCCGACCTCGTTGTTCGGCCCCAGGGAGAACAGGAAGTTGCCGGCAAAGGCGCGGGCGTCCATGCCCAGCGTCTGTTCGCGGTCGTAGAGGCTGAGCGTCGACCAGCGCGCCCGCGTCTGGGTGCCCCAGCCGACGTGGGAGATGGCGTAGGCCTCCGGATCGTCGAAGGCGTCCATGTAGTCGTTCAGCAGGTCGGCATCCAGGCCGCCCGTGATGGCGGTGACGTAGCCGTTCTCCACCGTCATCTCGATCCGCGAGGTCAGGTAGGACTTCTGCGGCAGCAGGATGTCGCCCTTGTCCAGCACGATCCGGCCGCTCGCCTGCCCCTCGTTGGGGAAGGTGAAGCTGAAGCCGCTCGGCCAGTGGTCCCAGCGGCCGGGTTCGTCCACGAAGCCGTATTCCTGGACGGCGGGGAATTCCCCGATCGGCAGGCGCAGGTCGGTGCCGGCCTTGGAGGTGACGCGCATCTCCTTCGCGGCCTTCAGCAGGGCGACGGCCTCGCTGGTCGTGGCCTTGTCCTCCAGGCTGGGCAGCAGGCGGACGAGGACTTCCGGAGGTTCGACGGCCAGCAGGATCTTGGTGCCGCTTTCCAGGATCTCCTGCTGCTCCGGCGAGAACAGGAGGGTCATGAGGTCCAGCACCAGATCGCTTTCCTTCAGCGCCGCCATCGCCGCCCGGTTGCCGGTCAGGGGGGTGGTGCCGAGGTAGGCGAGGCTGTCGCGGCTGTGCGCGTGCTCCGCGTTCACCGGCGGCAGGTCCAGACGGTTCACGCGTGCACCAAGGGTGGAGGCGGCGATCAGGGCGGTGCGCAGGGTCTGCGGGTGGGTGCTCTGGCTGGTCAGCACGGTCACCACGTCCTGCGGCTTCAGCTTCGACAGGGTCAGAACATGGGTCCAGGCGCGGACCATATCGGCGTCACTGACGGGCATGGCTTGGGTCCCTTTCCGGAAGCGTCAAACGGGTTGGCCGAGGAAATCGCCGAAGGCGCGGTAGAAGCCTTCCTCGTCGTCCCAGGGGATCATGTGTCCGGCGCTCTCCACCCGGACGGTCTGGAGGGCGGGTTGCAGGCCGCGGATCTCCGCCTCGTCCTCCGGCAGGATCACGCCGCCGCGGCCGGCCATCATCAGAAGCGACGGGCAGGAAATCCGTGGGAAGTCGGCGTGGATGTCGTCGGTCTGGAAGGCCTCGAAAGCGGTGACGATGGCCCGCTCGTCGCAGGTGTGCAGCCATTCGGCCCGCAGGCGCAGCTGCGCGTCGGTCCAGGTCGGGCAGAAGGGCCGCATGGCTTCCAGGTCGGCGCCCTCGGTCATCAGGCGGATGGAATCCACGTACCAGGGAAGCTGCGCCGGGTAGGGGCGGCGCCCCGGACCGGACACGGGCGGATCGACCATCACCAGCCGGGCCGGCGTGGCGCCGTGCCGGCTGACCGCGCGCAACCCGATGCGGGCGCCCATGGAATGGCCGACCAGGGCGTAGTCGATGAGGCCCAGCGCCTCGGCGAAGGCCGCCACATCGGCCGCCATCGCGTCCAGGCCGTAGTCGAGCGTGTCGGAGGCTTCGGACAGGCCCCGGCCGCGGACGTCCAGCACGTAGGTGTCGAAGCCGCGGCCGAACCGCTCCGCGACGAAGCCCCAGGTGACGGCCGGGCTGGTGATGCCCGGCACGATGATGACCGGGCGGCCCTTCCCACCGTAGCGCATGTAATGCTGGCGGATGCCGTTGGCGCGGACGTTCGCGCCGTACTGATAGGTGCTCGTCATGGCCCTGGCCCTTCCTCAGTAAGCGCCGGAGAGGAGCGCGCCGGCGCCCGGCACGACGGTCTTCAGGTCGAGCGCCTTCAGCATGGCGTAGGTCGTGGCGACGGCGGCGGTGACCACGGGCTTGCCGGTCATCGCCTCCACCTGCGGGATGGAGGGCAGAGAGGGCATCTGCACGCAGGCGGACAGGACGACGGCATCGACGCCCGCCGTGTCCATGCCGGCCACGATCTGCGGCAGGCGGGACGGGTCGTGGCGGCCGACCTCCAGGTTGTCGGGGATTTCCAGCGCGCGCCAGTCCGCGACCTGCACGCCCTCATGCTCGATGTAATCGACCACGAGCTGGGTCAGCGGCTTCATGTAGGGGGCGACCAGGGCGATCTTCTTCGCACCGATCACATGCAGCGCATCGACCAGCGCCCCGGCGCTGGTGATGACCGGGGCGGCCCCGCCGTTGTCCACCGTGCGGGCGTGCAGCCGTTCCTGCGAGACGCGGTGATAGCCCTTGCCCATGGACATGATGGCGACGAGGCAGGCGTAGCCGAGCACGTCGACACGGGCATCGGACAACTCCAGGGCGCAGCGGTCGGACTCCCCGTCCATGGCCGCCAGTTCCTCCTTCTTCACCGTCTTCATCCGCATGCGGCTGGAATGGAAGGTGAAGCGCGTGCCGTGCGCCAGCGAATGCGCGGTCAGCATCGCCGGGATCTCCGTCTCCATGGTCGTGTTGGAGCTGGGGACGATCTGGCCGATGCGATAGGTCTTGCTGTTCATGGTCGATCCTGACGATATCGGTATGGGCGGAACCGGGGCGTTTCCAATCAGAAGCCACGTCTCCCGCGTCATCCCCGCGTAGGCGGGGATCCAGAAAACTCCGCGATCAAGCGCCTGTGCGGGCTGGATTCCCGCCTTCGCGGGAATGACGGGTGAGGGGGGTGGCTGCCAATGCTTGCCGTGGTTGGGCGGAGACGTTCGAAGTGCCCCTTACGCGGCCATCTCAGACTTGGCGGAAGCCTTCGGGCGGAAGGCGCGGGCGTCGTACTGGTAGACCCAGTTGGCCTGGATGCCGGTGGCCTGCGGGTTGAAGAGGCCGCGCAGCCAGTAGACGAAGTCGCGCTTGGCCTGGGCGAGCGGCGAGGGCAGGTGGTAGGTCCGGCCGCGCTCGCGGGCTTCCAGCTGGACGCGGCTGGTGCGCGGCAGGCGCTCGGCCTCGTAGTCGCGCAGCGCCGAGGCGAGGTCGCTGCCGTGGCCCTTCAGGGATTCGGCCAGCACATAGGCGTCCTCGATGGCCATGGCCGCGCCCTGCGACAGGAAGGGCAGCATGGGGTGCGCGGCGTCGCCCATCAGGGTGATGCGGCCCTTGGACCAGCTGGTCATCGGGTCGCGGTCGAACAGGCCCCACTTGTAGACCTGATCGACGCGGCTGAAGAGAGTCTCGACGTTGCGGTGCCAGCCGCGGAAGGCGCCCAGCAACTCTTCCTTGGTGCTGGGGGCGTTCCAGGACTCCTCCACCCACTCCTTGGTCTCGGCGACCGCGACGATGTTCACCGCCTTGCCGCCGCGCACGTAGTAGGTCACGACGTGGCTGTGCGGGCCGAACCAGAAGGACGCGTCGGGGCTGACGAAGTCGACCACCCCGTCGGTCGGCACGACCGCGCGGTAGCACATGTGGCCGGTGAAGCGCGGCGCCTCCTGCCCGAACAGCTCGGAGCGGACGACGGAGCGCACGCCGTCCGCGCCGACGATCAGGTCGGCTTCGAACTCGGTGCCGTCGCTGAAGGTGGCGACGGCGGTGTTCTTGTCCTGCCGCACGCCCGTGCAGCTGGCGCCGAAGGTCGCCACGCTGTCCGGCACCAGCGACGCCAGGATGGCGTGCAGGTCGGCGCGGTGGATGTGGATGAAGGGCGCGTCGTACAGCACCGGGCAGGTGTCGATCAGCGGCGTGCGGAAGCTTTCCCGCGCCGTGCGCCAATTGCGGCCGACCAGGGCCTTCGGCAGGAAGCCGGCGGTCAGCATCTGGTCGAGCAGCCCCAGCGACTTGATGACCTTCACGGCGTTGGGCGTCATCTGGATGCCGGCGCCGATTTCGCCGAAGCCCGGCGCCCGCTCGAACAGGCGGACCTCGAAGCCGCGCTGGAGCAGGCTGCCCGCAAGCGCCACGCCGCCGATGCCGCCGCCGACGATGCCAATTCGCATAGTCTTTCGCACTGTTGCCTCCTAACCTCGGAACACGAACCCCGAAGGGGCGCCGAATTTAATCGGCCGTTCGTTTAATTAATGGGACCGTCAAAGGCGGCTCAGCCGCCCAGATAGGCCCGCAGCAGATCGGGATCGTCGCGCAGCTCCGCCGACGGGCGGCTGGCCGCGATGCGGCCGGTCTTCACGACGTAGGCGCGGCTGGCGACGCTGAGGGCGTTGTGGATGTTCTGCTCCACCAGCAGCACGGTCACGCCGTGGGCGTTGATGGTGCGGACCACGTCGAACACCTCGTCGGCCATCTTCGGGCTGAGGCCGAGGCTCGGCTCGTCCAGCATCAGCAGGCGCGGTTCCGACATCAGCGCGCGGGCGATGGCCAGCATCTGCTGCTCGCCGCCGCTGAGCGTGCCGGCCAGCTGACGGGCGCGTTCGCGCAGGCGGGGGAAGCGGTGGAAGGCCATTCCGGCGCGTCGCTGCACCTCGTCCCGCGAGCGGCAGAGGTAGGCGCCGAGCATGATGTTCTCCTGAACCGTCATGTTCGGCCAGACGTGCCGTTCCTCCGGGCAATGGGCGATGCCCGCCGCCACGATGCGGTCCGGGGCGAGGTTGGCGATGGACTTGCCTTCCCAGGTGATGCCGCCGGACCGCGCCTTCAGCAGGCCGGAGATGGCGCGCAGCGTGGTGCTCTTGCCCGCAC
>JAEZPL010000281.1 GCA_023413605.1 Pseudomonadota bacterium | reverse complement strand
GTCCAGTAACGCGGCCCGGTAACGCAGCCCGGTAACGCAAGCGTGAGGGGTCTTCCGAATCGGGGCGCGCGTTCCCATCCTCTTGGATCATGGACACGTTCGACACCCGGAACCCCTGCATCAAGGTCTGCCGCTTCGACGCGGCCGGCCAATGCATCGCCTGTCTGCGCACGCGTACGGAAGTGAAGCAGTGGAAGCGTCTTCCCGACGCGACCAAGGCCGCCATCAACGAACGCCTGCGGGCGCAGGGCGGCGTCGTCAAGCTGAAGACAGGCAAGAAAAAAGCCGGCGAGAAGAAAGCGGCCAAGCGGCTGAAGAAGCTCGACAAAAAGATCCGCAAGCTGGAAGCGAAGCTCGACGCCCTGCGGGCGGAGCGTGCCGGCCTTGGCGGCACCCCTCTGCTGGACGCGGCGGAATAGGGCGACGGATCAGACCTGACCGATCAGACCGGGCAGACGGCCTCGACGATCCGGCACACGTCGCCGGCCGTCTTCGGTGCGAAGCGGGCCAGCAGCCCGGCGCGCAGTTCCGGGATCAGCAGCGACACCGGCTGGTGGCCGGGCACGTGCAGGTCGTGCTCCAGGTCGCAGACGCTGACATAGTCCAGCCCCCGTCCAGGGCGACCAGAAGCGACTGCCGCCCCTCGGCGTCGACTTCATGGGCGATGGCGCGGCCGTTGGCCGTGGCATACACCGCGGCATGGTCCTGCGTGTAACGGGAGATCGGCAGCATGCGCAGCGACGGGTGGCTGCGCAGAACCGTGGCGATAAGGGCGTTCAGGCGGGCGTTCAGGCCGGAGGACAGGCTCGACATGGGTTCCGCGGCTTCGGTCGACGGGAACTCATCCTACCACAAGCCCGACCACAAACCCCGGCCTGTACCGCCGCACCATCGCACATCGCAAAATGGTCACGTCAGGGGGTGGCGTACGCCATCCGCGCGACCGTAACAAGCGCCGGAGTCTACCGTAGCGTACGTCCGTATTCCCCGTTGGCCGGCTGATATGTCGCAGCGCAAGATGCACTGCCGCACCGCACGAGAACAAGCCCGCTCACGATTCGAAGCAACGGGAGACATGCCACCATGGCGACCGAACCGAACGGCGGATTTCCGCAGGCGGCCTTTGCGCTGCCGGGCATGGCCCAGGCCTGGACCGAATACCTCATCGACTCCGCACAGCGCACGATCCTGTTCTGGGACGTGATGCGCAAGCGCGGCAATCTGGCGCTGGAACACGCCCAGGCCGGCACGCCGCCCGTGCTGGTGTTCGACTACGACACGGTTCTGGACGGCCGGACGTTCGACCGCCCGGTGAACTACGCGCTGCTGCGCATCCGCCATCCCGCGGGCACGCCGGCCGATCCGACCAAGCGCCCCATCGTGGTGGTCGATCCGCGGGCCGGGCACGGGCCGGGCATCGGCGGGTTCAAGCAGGACAGCGAGATCGGCTACGCCCTGCGCTACGGCCATCCCTGCTACTTCGTGACCTTCTTCCCGGAGCCGGAACCCGGCCAGACCCTGCACGACATCGGCATGGCCGAGGCCCGCTTCATCCAGACGGTGCGGGATCTGCATCCGGACAGCGACGGCAAGCCCTGCGTCTACGGCAACTGCCAGGCCGGATGGGCGGTCGCGATGCTGAGCGCCGTGAAGCCGGAGATCATGGGGCCGATCATCCTGGCCGGCGCACCGCTGTCCTACTGGGCGGGGGTGGAGGGGAGCAACCCCATGCGCTACACGGGCGGGCTGCTGGGCGGTTCCTGGCTCGCCAGCCTTGCCAGCGACCTCGGCAACGGGCGCTTCGACGGCGCCTATCTGGTGGAGAACTTCGAGAACCTGAACCCGGCCAACACGCTGTGGGGCAAGAACTACAACCTCTACTCCAAGGTGGACACGGAAGAGGCGCGCTTCCTGGAGTTCGAGCGCTGGTGGACCGGCTATTTCCTGATGAACAAGGAGGAAATCCGGTCCATCGTGGACGGCCTGTTCGTCGGCAACAAGCTGGCGCGCGGCGAGATCGTCACGACCGACGGGCGCGACACCGTCGACCTGCGCAACATCCGCTCGCCCATCATCATCTTCGCGTCCTGGGGCGACAACATCACCCCGCCGCAGCAGGCGCTGAACTGGATCGCCGACATCTACGACAGCGTGGACGACATCCGCGCAAACGAGCAGGTGATCGTCTACACCCTGCACGAGTCGGTCGGGCATCTGGGCATCTTCGTGTCCGGCAAGGTGGCGCAGAAGCAGACGGCGGAGTTCATCAGCGGCCTGGATTTCATCGACATCCTGCCCCCCGGCCTCTACGAGGCGGTGATCGAGGACAAGCGCCCCGACCTGCCCGCCGCGGAGCTGGTGGAAGGCCGCTACCTGCTGCGGTTCGAACCGCGGGACGTGCCGGACATCCTGTCGCTGGACGACACCCGCGACGACGAGCGGCGGTTCGAGACGGTCGCCCGCGTCTCCGACATCAACGCCGGCCTGTACGAGACGCTGCTCGGCCCCTGGGTGCGCGCTGCCAGCTCGGAGGCGACGGCGAACTGGCTGCGCCAGATGCAGCCCGCGCGGCTCCAGCGCACGCTGCTGTCCGACCAGAATCCCTTCATGGCGCCGGTGGCCTGGATGGCGGAGGCCGTGCGCGCCAACCGGCAGGTCGCCGACCCGGACAACCCCTTCGTCCAGGCCGAGCACGCGATGTCCGAACGGATCGAAAAGGCGCTCGACAACTACCGGGAACGCCGTGACCGGGGATACGAGGCGCTGTTCAAGGCGATCTACAGCCAGCCGGTTCTGAACGCCGCCGTGGGCCTCGGTACGCCGGACAGCCGGCGTCAGAACGTGCACCTGCGCAACCGCGCCCTGGAGGCCCTGCACCAGCAGCAGACGGCAGCGCTTCTGGAGCGGACGGACCGCGGCGGCATGATGGAGGCGGTGCTGCGGATGCTCCTCTTCCTCGCCCGTGCTGACCGGATGGTGGATGAACGCTCCTTCCGCATGATGTTCATGCTGCGCGATGAACTGCCGCCCGAGCGGCGTCCGACCATCGCCCGCATCAAGCAGGTGATGAAGGAACAGGCGGCCATCCTTCTGCTCGACGAGGACCGGGCGATCCGCTCGCTGCCGGCCCTGCTGCCGGAGGCGGGGGAGCGGCAACTCGCCCTCGACGTCGCCCGCCGCATCGCGCTGTTGGACGAGGTGCCGAGCGCGCAGCGCAAGGCACGGTTCGACCGGCTGACCGAAATCCTGACCACCGTGCCGCAGCGCACCGCGGAAGCCGGGCGCGACGAACGCCGCGCCCGTGCGGCGGGCTGACCGAAGGGCGCCGGCGCGTTCGACGCCGGTGCACAAAATGGAGGATGCGGCCATGACGCGACCGCAATTCGTCGATTCACCCACAGCGGCCAAGGTGAAGCCCACGGCCGACGCCGTGCCGGTGGCCGCGGCCCAGCCGCAGCATCGCGAGCACGCCCAGTATGACCGGCTGATCGAGCGCTGCCGGGCCAACCCGCCGACGCCCACCGTCATCGCGCACCCCTGCGACGAGACGTCCCTGAGCGGAGCGGTGGAGGCGGCGGAAGCCGGCGTGATCGCGCCCATCCTGGTCGGCCCGCCGGACAAGATCCACGCGGTGGCGGCCGAGGCCGGGCTGGACATCAGCAAGCTTGAGATCGTTCCCGCCCCGCACAGCCACGCGGCGGCCCAGACGGCGGTGGAGTTGATCCGCGCCGGCCGCGGATCCCTGCTGATGAAGGGCAGCCTGCACACCGACGAACTGATGGGCGCGGTCGTCCGCAAGGACACCGGCCTGCGCACGGCGCGCCGCGTCAGCCACGTCTTCATCATGGACGTGCCGACCTACCCGAAGCCGCTGTTCATCACCGACGCGGCGATCAACATCGCGCCGACGCTGGAAGACAAGGTGGACATCGTCCAGAACGCGGTGGACCTTGCCCGCGCGCTGGGCATCGCCGAGCCGAAGGTGGCGATCCTGTCGGCCGTGGAAACGGTGAACCCCAAGATCCCCTCCACGATCGACGCCGCCGCCCTGTGCAAGATGGCGGAACGCGGGCAGATCACCGGCGCGCAGCTCGATGGCCCGCTGGCGCTCGACAACGCCATCAGCCTGGAGGCCGCGCGCATCAAGCACATCGTCTCACCCGTGGCTGGACAGGCCGACATCCTGGTGGTGCCGGATTTGGAGGCCGGGAACATGCTGGCGAAGAACCTGACCTTCCTCGCCAACGCGGACGCGGCCGGCATCGTGCTGGGCGCGCGGGTGCCCATCGTGCTGACCAGCCGCGCCGACAGCGTGACCACCCGCATGGCCTCCTGCGCCGTGGCCGCGCTGTACGCGCACCGCATCATGGTGGCGGAGCCGGTCGGCGGGTAGCGTGTTTCCCTCTTCTTTCTAATCTCCCGCCCGCGGGGGCGAGTGGGCGTGCTTCCGCCGCCGGCTGACCAGCAGCCGGATGGTCACGTAGAAGACCGGCGTCAGGAACAGGCCGAAGAAGGTCACGCCCAGCATGCCGGAAAAGACGGCGGTGCCCAGCGCCTGCCGCATCTCCGCACCCGGCCCCGTGGCGATCACCAGCGGCAGCACGCCCAGGATGAAGGCGAAGGCGGTCATCAGGATCGGCCGCAGGCGCAGGCGGCAAGCCTCCACCACCGCGTCGATTGTGGACCGGCCCTCCGCCTCCAGTTGGCGGGCGAACTCCACGATCAGGATGGCGTTCTTGGCGGCGAGGCCGATCAGAACGACAAGGCCGATCTGGACGAGGATGTTGTTGTCCATCCCCCGGATCGTGACGCCGACCATGGCCGACAGCACGCTCATCGGCACGATCAGGATGATGGCGAGCGGCAGCGACCAGCTCTCATACTGCGCCGACAGGGCCAGGAAGGCGAACAGCACGGCCAGCGCGAAGATGTAGACCGCCGTGTTGCCGGTCTGGCTCTGCTGGAAGGCCAGCTCGGTCCATTCGAAGGACACGCCGGGCGGTGCCGTGTCGCGGGTCAGGTCGGCCATGGTCGCCAGCGCCTGCCCCGACGACACGCCGGGCGCCGCGTTGCCCTGCAACGGCACGGACGGGTACATGTTGTAGCGCTGGACGAGGTCGGCCCCGGCGACGTCGAGGATGTTCACCAGCGTGCCGAGCGGGACAAGCGCGCCGTCGGCGCTGCGCACCTTCAGGCGCTGGATGTCCTCCGGATCCATGCGGTAGGTCTGGTCGGCCTGCGCGCGCACCTGGTAGACGCGGCCGAAAGCGTTGAAATCGTTGACGTAGGACGAGCCCAGATTGACCTGCAACGCCTCGAACACGTTGGCGATGGGCACGTTCAGCATCTGCGCCTTGACGCGGTCGATTTCCAGATAGAGCTGCGGCGCGTTGGCGGTGAAGGTGGTGAAGACGCCGACCAGCCCCGGCGTGCTCTGCGCCTTGCCCATCACCTCGTAGGCGGAGGCGAGCAGCGCGCGCAGGCCCACGCCGCCGCGGTCCTCCAACTGCATCTTGAAGCCGCCGGTGTTGCCGATGCCGGGAACGGCCGGGGGCGGGATGGCGATGATGAAGGCCTCCTGCACGGCCTGGAGGCGGCCGAACAGGTTGGCGATGACGGCGCTGGCCGGCTGGTGGTTGCGCACCCGCTCCTCGAACGGGGCGAAGCTGGCGAAAATCACGCCCGCGTTGGTCGCGTTGGTGAAGGTGGCGCCGGAAAAGCCGGCGAAGGCCACGGCGTTCTGGACGCCCGGCGTGTCCTTGATGATCTGCGACGCCTGCCGCACCGCCGCGTCGGTGCGCGACAGGGCGGCGCCGTCCGGCAACTGAACCACGATGATCGCATAGCCGCGGTCGAGCTGCGGAATGAAGCCGGTGGGCACGCTGGTCGTCAGGTAGACCGTCCCGGCCATCAGCAGCGCGTAGACCGCCAGCATGATGCCGCGGCGCTTCACCAGCGCCCGCGTGGACCGCGCATAGCCGTCGCCCATGCGGTCGAAGCCACGGTTGAAGCGGTCGGCGAACCAGCCGAACAGCCGCGCCGGCCCGCGCCTCTGGTGATGCTCCTCGTGCGGCTTCAGCAGGATGGCGCCCAGCGCCGGCGACAGGGTCAGCGAGTTGAAGGCCGACAGCAGCGTGGCGACCGCGATGGTCAGCGCGAACTGCTTGTAGAACTGGCCGGAGATGCCGGGGATGAAGGCCGTGGGGATGAAGACCGCCGACAGCACGATGGCGATGGCGACGACGGCGGTGCCGACCTCGTCCATCGTCTCGTGCGCGGCGTCGCGGGGCGACAGGCCCTGGGCGATGTTGCGCTCGATGTTCTCCACCACCACGATGGCGTCGTCCACCATGATGCCGATGGCGAGCACGAGGCCGAACAGCGTCAGCACGTTCAGCGTGAAGCCCAGCGCCGCCATCACCGCGAAGGTGCCGATCAGCGACACGGGGATGGCCAGGATCGGGATCAGCGAGGCGCGCCAGCTTTGCAGGAAGACCAGCACGACGAGCGCCACCAGGATCACCGCCTCGTACAGGGTCTTGTAGACCTCGTCCACGGACTGGGCGATGAACTGCGTGGGGTTGTAGACGATGCGGTAGTCGATGCCCTTGGGGAAGTCGCGCTTCAACTCCTCCATCTTCGCGAGGATGTCCTGGGAAGCGGCGAGCGCGTTGGTTCCCGGCCGCTGGAAGATGGCCAGCGCCACCGCCGGCTGGCCGTTCAGGTAGCTGTTGGTGACGTATTCCTTCGCCCCCATCTCCACCCGCGCGATGTCCTGCACGCGGATCAGGCGCCCGTCCTCCCCGGCCTTGACGATCACGTTGCGGAACTGGCGGATGTCGTCGAAACGTCCCTGGGTCGTGACGGTCAGCTGGAAGGCGTTGCCGGTCGGCGCGGGTTCCTGCCCCAGGGCGCCGCCGGAAACCTGGACGTTCTGTTCCTGAAGGGCGCGCACCACGTCGCCGCCGGTCAGGCCCAGCGTCGCCATGCGTTCCGGATCCAGCCAGACGCGCAGGGAATATTCGCGGGCGCCGAAGACCGTCAGGTCGCCCACCCCGTCCAGCCGCAGCAGCGCGTCGCGCACCCGCAGCAGAGCGTAGTTGGAGATGTAGAGCTGGTCGTAGCCCGGCTCCGTCGCCAGCATGTGCACGACCATCATCAGGTCGGGCGAACTTTTGCGCGTGGTCACGCCCAGGCGCCGCACCTCCTCCGGCAGGCGGGGGGTGGCGATGGCGACGCGGTTCTGCACCAGCACCTGCGCGGTGTCCAGGTCGGTGCCCAGCTTGAAGGTGATGGTCAGCGACATCGACCCGTCGCCGGTGGAGTAGGATGACATGTAGAGCATGTTCTCCACCCCGTTCACCTCCTGCTCCAGCGGGGTGGCGACGGTGTTGGCGACCGTCTCCGCGTTGGCGCCGGGGTAGGAGGCGCGGACCACGATGGTCGGCGGGGCGATGGTCGGGTATTCCGACACCGGCAGCGCCACATAGGCGATCATGCCGACGATCACGATGACGATCGACACCACCGAGGCGAAGATCGGCCGGTCCACGAAGAAGTGGGCGAATTTCATGGGGCCGCCCCGCTGGCGGTCGCGCTGCTCTGCCCGCCGTTTCCGCCGTTGCCGGGGGGGCGGCGTTCCGGCGGCAGGGTGGTCGGCTGCGGGGCGATCTTCACGCCGGGGCGGATGCGCTGGATGCCGGCGACGACGACGCTCTCCTCGCCGGTCAGGCCCTGGCGGATGACGCGGTAGCCGTCGATGCGCGGGCCGGGGCGCACCACCTGCTGGCGCACGTTGCCGTCATCGGCCACCACATAGACGAAGCGGCGGTCCTGGTCGGCGCCGATGGCCTCGTCCGGGATCAGGATGCCCTTGTAGACGCCGCTGCCGGGGATGCTGATGCGGCCGAACATGCCCGGCGTGAACATCTGGTCCCTGTTGTCGAACAGGGCGCGGGCGCGCATGGTGCCGGTCGCCTGATCGATGCGGTTGTCGATGAAGTCCAGCCGGCCGTCGCGCGGCCGTTCGCGCTCGTCGCCCAAAGACACGGAGACCGGCGGCGGATCGGCGCTGCCGTTGGGCTTCGCGCCCTCGCGGTTCTGCCACATGTAGGCGTTGTAGCTGCGCTCGTCGACGTCGAAGTAGAAGTGGATCGGGTCCAGCGCCACGACGGTGGTCAGCAACGTCGTGTTGGCGGAGATCAGGTTGCCTTCCGTCACCAGCTTGCGGCTGATGCGCCCGGTGATGGGCGACTTGATCTCCGTGAATTCCAGGTCCAGCCGCGCCTTCTCCAGCGCCGCGCGGGCGCCGGCCAGTTGGGCCTGACCGCCGAGAAAACTCTGCCGCGCCTCGTCCAGGCGGCTTTCCGGGGCGTTGCCGGTGCGGGCCAGCCGCTCCACCCGGTCGAAATCGGTTCGGGCGAGGTCGACGCGGGTCTGCGCGACCGTCACGTCGGCGTTCGCCTGGTTGAACGCGGCTTCGTAAGGGCGGCGGTCGATCACGAACAGAAGATCGCCGGCCTTGACCATCGCCCCGTCGGTGAAGTTGACCGAGGCGAGGTAGCCGCCGACGCGCGCCCGGACCTCAACGGCGGCGACGGCGTCGAAGCGGCCGGTGAAGTCGTCGCGCTCGATCACGTCCTTGACCACCGGCTTGGCGACGGTGACGGGCGTCGGGGGCGGGGCGGCGGCCTGCGTGGCGCCGGACTGCTGCTGGCAGGCGGCCAGCGCCGGCACCAGCAGCAGGGCCGGAAGCGGCGGGGAGAGGCAAAGGCGCCACACGCGGCCGATGGCGCGCCCGAGGAATTCTGATCGGCGGTGGGCCATATACCCCCCTTCCTGACGGTGGTGCGGGCGCTCCACACGGTCGTCTGGACGGAAGGGAGAGGGCGCACCCCCTCCACGGGCATCCCGGTGCAGCGCGGCACCGTCTAGGTAACAACGTTTCGCTGCGTCTCCCTAAGGCCAGTCCGAATAGGACCGGCGATGACCGGGGTAACCCGATCAGGACGGCTGTGCGGGCTCCGGCACGGCGTCGGTCTCGCTGCCCACCTTGGGGCGCGGTTTGGACGGCGCGCGTTCGCGGACCATGACGACCAGCAGCACGGCGCACAGGATCATGGCCAGCGCCACGAAGGTGCGCATGGGCGGCGTCTCGCCCAGCACGAAGATCGCTCCGCTGACGCCGACGACCGGCACGATCAGCGAACTGACCGAGGCCTGCGCCACGCTGAGCCGCCGCACGATGGCGAACCACAGCAGGTAACCGCCGACCATCGCGACCAGCAGGTTGAAGACCAGCGCCACGGCCACGCGCGGCTCCAGCGCCAGCGTCGGCGTGGGCTCAAGCGCGATGGCGAAGGGCAGCACCACCGGCAGGGAGATGGCGAACTGCCAGCCGGTGATGGCGTTCGGCCCCATGGTCCAGGCCGTGCGCTTCATCAGCACGCTGCCCAGCGCCCAGCACAGCGCCGCCGTCAGCATGAAGGCGGGACCGGCCGGCAGGGCGCCGACCTGCGCCAGATCGGGGCCGAGCAGAACGGCCAGCCCCACCAGCCCGCAGCCCAGCCCCAGCCATTGGCGCGGCGTCGGCCGTTCGCCCAGGATCGGGATCGCCAGCAGCGTCGCCCAGGCCGGCATGGTGTAGGCGATGATCGCCGCGCCGGAGGTCGCCATGTTCATCTGCCCGAAGGCGGAGCAGACGTTGAACCCCGCCATGTTCAGCAGCGCCACGGCGATCAGCGGCCCGCGCTGCCCGCGCGGAATCGCCAGGGATTCGCCGCGCATGCGGGCGTAGGCGAACAGCAGCACCGCACCGACCGCGAAGCCGATGCTGCGCAGCGTCCAGGGCGGGATCTGGGTGAGGGCTACCTTGACGGCGGGCCAGTTCAGGCCCCAGCAG
>JAEZPL010000772.1 GCA_023413605.1 Pseudomonadota bacterium | reverse complement strand
ATGCTGTGCAGCGGTGCCGAGAGCATCGACGAGGTGCTGTGGCTGCCGGTGGCGGGGGCTTAGCCGGAAGGGGGGCGGGCCGCGCCGTCGCACGGCCCGACAGCGCTGGCTACTTCGTCACGTCGATGACCACCCGGCCGCGGACCTGGCCGGCGAGGATCTTGGGCGCCAGCTCCGGCAGTTTCGACATCGGTTGCACCTCGTACATCGCCGTCAGGTGCGCCTTGTCGAGGTGACGGGCGAGGCGTTTCCAGGCGCGGTCGCGCCGCGCGGCGGGGGCGGCCACCGAATCGACGCCGATCAGGGTGACGCTGCGCAGGATGTGCGGCAGAACGGTGCCGGGCAGGTCGGCGCCGCCGGCCAAGCCGCAAGCGGCGATGGCTCCGCCCCAGACGGTCTGGGACAAGGCATTGACCAGCGTGATGCCGCCGACCGAATCGACGCCGCCGGCCCAGCGTTCCTTTTGCAGGGGTGGGCCTTTTTCCAGAAGGGCGGCGCGGTCGATGAAGTTGCTGGCGCCCAGGCCGGCCAGATACTCGTGCGTTTCCGGGCGGCCCGTGGAGGCGGTGACCGGGTAGCCGGCCTTGGCCAGCAGAGCCACGGCGACCGAGCCGACGCCGCCCGCGGCACCCGTGACCAGCACCTCTTTCCCGCCCGGCTTGATCGTGCCCCAATCCTCCAGCGCATCGACGCACAGCGCCGCCGTGTAGCCGGCGGTGCCGATGGCCATGGCCTCTTCCGGGGAGAAGACGTCGGGCAGGCGGGTCAGCCATTCGGCCTTCACGCGCTGGAACCGGCTGTAGCCGCCCCATTGCGTTTCCGACAGGCCCCAGCCGTTGACGATGACCTTGTCGCCCGGCTTCCAGTCCGGGGAGCGCGACTCGACGACCGAACCGGCGAGGTCGATGCCGGCGACCATCGGCAGCTTGCGGGCGATCTTGCCCTTGCCGGAGACGGCGAGGCCGTCCTTGTAGTTCAGGGTGGAGTAGGCGACCTCGACCAGCACGTCGTGGTCGGGCAGGTCGCCGAGGCTGAGCTGTTTGAAGCCGCCCTTGGGCTTGCCGTCGGCGTCTTCGATGACGAAAGCGGTGAAGGTGTCGGCCATGCTCGGGTTCCTCTCCACTCCGTTGTTGGTTGGGAGGAAGCCTAGCATGAGCGCACGGGCGGGCAAGCGCCCGCCCATGGCGCCCCGCGGAATGATTAGAAGGAGATCTTGGTCTGGAGCGCCACGATGTCCACGTGGGCCTTGTAGCTGGCCGACAGGTTGCCGCGGAAGGCATCCGGGCCGGTCAGGTTGTCGGACAGGTTGACGTGGGACTTCTTGGCGAAGACGTGGGTGTAGCCCAGGTCGGTGCGGATGGTGTCGGTGAGCTGGTAGCCGACGCCCAGCGAGGCCCAATAGCGATCCTCGTCGGGGATGCGCGGCGTGCGGAACTTGTCCTCGACCGGGGTCTGGTCATAGGCCACGCCCGCGCGCAGGGTCAGCTTGTCGTTGACCTTGTAGGCGGCGCCCACCGCAAAGAACCAGGAGTCCTTCCAGTGCTCCTCCGTCACCGAATCGGTGCGGAGCGGGTTGGCGTAGCGGATGCGCAGCTCCTTGAAGCGCGACCAGTTGGTCCACTGCACGTCCGCCATGACCGCGAAGTTGCTGGTCAACTCGTGGTAGGCGCCGAAGGCGATGATGTCCGGCGTGGTGACCTTCGCGCGGACGCTCGTGTTCGCGAAGCTGGCCTGCGCCGACGGGGTGGGGGGCACGCCTTCGAACGTCGCGTCGCCCCGCAGCTCGTGCGAGACGGAGGAGCGCCAGGACAGGCCGAAGCGGGTGCCCTTCACCGGCTCGTACAGCGCGCCGGCGGTGACGCCCAGGCCCAAGTCGTCGCCCTTCACCTGACCAATGCCGTCGCGCGAACCCGGCAGGACCGGGGCGCCGCCCGCCGCCAGGATCGACCCGAAGTCGACCGCCTGGCTGAGGCGCGCACGCGCGTACTGGAACTGGATGCCGCCGGCCACGGTCAGTTCCGGCATCACCTGATAGGCGAGGGTGGGGGAGATGTTGACGGTCAGCAGGCTGGAATGGATGCCATGATAACGGCCGACCCAGCTTTCCGGATAGTCGGTCGACAGGCCCCACGGGGCGGTGATGGCAAGGCCGATCTTGACGTCCGGCGACACCTTGTAGGCGAAGTAGCCCGAGGGGAGCGCCGCGTCGATGCCGATGTCGCCCGAATCCGAGGTGCCGCGGATGGCGCCGCCGCCCAGGCGCGCCGCACGCGTCGCGCGGGCATCGGTGGTCTTGACCGACGGGAACACACCCGTTATCACGCCGACCGCCTCGTTGCCGTCCACGGCGCCCAGCGCGGCGGGGTTGAAGAACAGGGCCGTGGCATCGCCGGCAGCGTTCGCCGTGACGCCGGCGAAGGAGGTGCCCTGGCCGGACGCGCTCTGTTCCTTCAGCAAGTAACCGGAGGCCATCGTCGGCAGGGGAGCCGACACGGCGGCGACGGCCACGGCAGCCAGCAGATGCGCCTTATAGTTTCTTATGAACATGCGTTTCTCCCCGAATTCGTTGTTAACGCATTGATACACGAATTGACGTTTACGTAAAGTGCTTGGGCGAGTCCAGCGATTCACAAACGATGTATGCCACTGACGGTTGGTCGTTTCCAAGGGAAAGCCCTCTTTCTGCGACTGCCGCGTCCGCAGAAACCTGCGGCTGCAATGAAAATGCGAATAGGTGGTAGGTGATGCGCAAAGGAGGGTAGCAACGTCCGCCGTTTGCCGTTGTTGCTGGCGATGTTGCCGGGGCATGCAGGAAGCAGCGGTGTTGGTGTTTTGGTTTGCGCTCGTCCTGGTGGGAATCGGGGCGATGCAATGGGGATCGCAGCGGGTTTGCGCGTTGCTGGGCGAACTGCGCAAGCATTGGGGAATCGCCGAATCAGGCGGCGGTGCGTTGCTGGGGCTGGCCACGGCCAGCCCTGAGATTTCGGTCAACATCGCCAGCGTGGCGCTGGGCTGGCCGGACATCGGGCTGGGCACGGCGCTGGGGTCGAACGTTCCGGCGCTGCCGCTGATCTTCGTGATCTCCTACCTGTCGACCCGGTGGCATCGC
>JAEZPL010000188.1 GCA_023413605.1 Pseudomonadota bacterium | reverse complement strand
CCTCAGCGACCTGAACAAGCAGTTCTTCGCCGACGCCTACCCCGGCGACGCGCTTCAGAAGCTGTGGTGGTGGCCGATCCAGGAAGCCTGGTACGTGTCCATCCGCAACGAATACCAGGACCGCTTCCTGGCGGCGTAATCCGCGCTTTCTCCCCCCTCTCCCGCCCCCGGCGGGAGAGGGGGGACCCGCCGCGAAGCGGTGGGAGGGTGAGGGCAGGGTCTTCCCGAGAAACCTTGCCCTCACCCTCCCGCTTCGCGGGCCCCTCCCTCTCCCAGCGGGGCTGGGAGAGGGGTTTTGTGCGCATTTAACAAGGTATCCATGAGCCAGGACGTCCAGCTCGACTCCGTCACCATGCGGTTCGGCGCCGTCACCGCCGTCCGCAACGTCTCCCTGACCATCCGCGCCGGGGAGTTCTTCAGTTTCCTGGGGCCTTCCGGCTGCGGGAAAACCACGATCCTGCGCATGATCTCCGGCTTCATGGAGCCGACGGAGGGCGCCATCCGCATCGGCGGGCGCGACATGCGCGGCATCGGCCCGAACAAGCGCCCGACCGCGCTGATCTTCCAGAACCTCGCCCTCTTTCCGCTGATGACGGTCGCGGAGAACATCGGCTTCGGGCTGGAGGTGCGCGGCATCCCCTCCGCCGACCGGACGAAGCGCGTGCAGCAGCTGCTCGACCTCGTGGCCCTGCCGGACACGGCGGACAAGAAGGTGACGGAGCTGTCCGGCGGCCAGCGCCAGCGCATCGCCATCGCCCGCGCGCTGGCGGTGGAGCCGGCGGTGCTGCTGCTGGACGAGCCGCTGTCGGCTCTGGACCTGAAGCTGCGCCAGCACATGCGCGCCGAACTGCGCGACTTGCAGAAGCGCACCGGCGTCACCTTCATCTACATCACCCACGACCAGGGCGAGGCCCTGACCATGTCCGACCGCATCGGCGTGATGTCCAAGGGTGTGCTGGAGCAGGTGGGCGACGGCCGGACCATCTACGACCACCCGGAAACCGCCTTCGTCGCGTCCTTCGTGGGGGAGAACAACCGCTTTGCCGGCGCCGTCGCCGAGTCGGCCGGCAACCATGCGGCGCTCGACACCCCGTTCGGCCGCCTGATCGGCCGCAACCCCCGCGGCCTGAAGGCCGGAGACCGCGCAACCTTGTTCGTCCGTCCGGAGCGCGTCGCCGCAGGGGCGGACGCCGACAACGTTCTTGAATCGCGGGTCACCCACCGCGACTTCGAAGGCGCCTTCATCAACGCCTTCCTGGAAGGCGACATTGTCGTCCAGGTCCCCCACCTGGGCAACGAGCCTCCCTTTACCCCCGGCCAGCCCGCGCGCATTGCCTTCCGGGCGGACGACGCGGTGGTGTTGCCGGAGTAGGGGTTTTCTTTCTCTCGCCCATCGGGGATTGGAGAGGGGCTTGGTGCCCCTCACCGGCCGACCGGCACCTCGGTCCGGTACAGCGCCTTTTCGAAGTCGCTGACCAGCACGTCCACGCGCAACGTCCAGGTGCCCGGCAGCGGCAGTTGCACGCCGTCGACCGCATAAAGTCCAGGCTCAACGGCCTTCAGCGTCCGTGTGATCAGCTCGATGCCGGCGGAGGGCAGGGCGAGTTCGGCCGAGACCTCCAGGGCGTTGAGCGGCGTTCCGTCGCGTTGCGCGACCTGCACGCCGATTCGGTTCGGTCCCGGCCGGGCGGGCGTCACGGTGATGACCGCGGGGCGTTCCTTCACCGACAACACCGTCGTGTAGCCGGCCGGTGCGGTTTCAACAGCGGCCTGCGTGCGGGGCGGCGGGGTCGTTCCCATGCCGGCGGTGAACAGCAGGACCAGCGCCGCGACGACCATCTCGGTGTGGACGCTTCCGCGCAGGCGCGCGGCGGCGAGAGTGCCCGTCTCGTCCAGCGCCGGGGTCAGCCGCCAGCGGTTGAAGGCCGCGAGCGCCAACAGCACCAGCACACACACCATCTTGCCGAGCCAGATCTGCCCATAGGCCGTACCGACGATGGCGCGCGGGTCGGCCAGTTGCAGAACGCTCAGGCCCGCCCCGGCGAAAACCAGCACCGCGACGGCCAGCGTCGCCAGACCGGAAAAGCGCCTCAGGATCAGGGCCGACTCGGCGACGGATTCGGTCCGCAGCACGACGGCCAGCGGCCAGAAGGCCCCGATCCAGAAGGCGACCGCCAGCGTGTGCAGCGCGACCAGCGGCGCGCTGAGCCAGCGCGGCTCCGCCGTCGCCGCGTGGCCCGTCGCGGCGAGCGCCAGGGCGGCTCCCACCGCACCGCCGACCAGCAGGGCGGTCCCGGCGGCGCTCCGCTCCTCCAGCGCAAGGCCCAGGGCAACGGCGATCAGGCTCAGCAGGGCGACGGCGGCGCTCAGCCCCGTCGTGCTCCCCACGCCGGTCTTCCACGCCGACGCCCCGGCGAGCGCGGTCAGCGGCGCGCCTTCCAGCACCGCGCCGGCCAGCCCGACGTTCAGCACCACCGCCAGCGCGGCGATCCCGACGCCCAGGCACAGGCCGGGCCTCAAACGCCGGCCCACCGGGCTCCAGCGGCCGAGCACCCAGGCCAGGAACAGCCCGCCCCCGGCGGCGGCCAGCAGGCTGCCGTACTGGATCGCCCGTACAAGGGCGGCGGTCAGCAGCGTGGCGCTCCGGGCCTCCTCCGCCTGTACGGCGCTGCGGTCGGGTGCCGCGCCGATCCCGAACAGGACCGACCCGGCGACCGGATGCCCGTCCGCCGACACGACGCGGAAGCTGACCACATGCGTTCCCGCGGCCAGCCCGGAGGGCAGGGCGATCCGCAGGGTTCCGTCGTCCGCCGTGGGCGGGCCGGGCAGGGCGATCTCCGTCCCGTCCGGGCCGAGCACCCGCACCGACACCGGGCTGACCGGTTCGTTGAAGCGCAGACTGACCTCGGCCGGCGGGCGGTCCAGCCGCACCCCGTCCGGGGGCACGGCCTCGACCAGACCGGCATGCGCCCACACGGCAGGCGCGGCAAGCAGCACCGCGGCCGGGGCGGCGAACAGCACCCACAGGGCGGCCAGCCACCCGGCGATCCGTTGGCGCATAACCGATTCCTTCCTCAGGGCTTGACCTTACGGCTTGGCGGTCAGGGTCACGCCGGGGGCGGGCTCCTTGTAGTCATGGTCGGTCTTGCCGGGTTCCGGGATTTCGATCCAGCGGTGCACGCCCTTCTCGCATTCCTGCACCACGGGGAAATAGACCACGGTGCCCGGCTTGGCGTCGGGCAGCTTGGCGCGGAAGACGAACTCGTCGTAATGGGCGTCGGCCAGCTTGCCGCCGGTCCAGGTGATCTCGGTGACGCCCTTGCTCAGCTTCTCGTCGTAGTAATCGTAGGCCTGGGCGTACTGGCCTTCCTTGGTGGTCAGCGTCCAGCCGGCCTTCGGCATTGGCTTCACGGCGATCACGCCTTCGGGAATCTGCACGCGCAGGGTCGTGGTGCTGCTGCCGTCGCAGCCGTGGCCGACGCGCAGAACGGCCTTGTACATGTTGCCCGCCGGGGCCTGCTTGACCTCCAGCGACGTGTGGGCGAGAGCGGCGGACGGAAGGCAAGCCAGAACGGCGGCGGCCATAAGGGCACCGCAGAGGGCGCCGCGGATTTCGCGGGTCATGGAAAAACTCCGGTCTCGGTGTGTCTGGAATTGTGGCGAGGGGGATCGCCGGATGTGCGGAGTGCGGCTGCGGTGCCCCCACCCGCCCCCTCTGCGAGGGAGAGGGTTTGGCGCCAAGCAGCGGCAGTCTCCTCCCCTGCGGAGCGGGGGAGGGCTAGGGAGGGGGCAAAGAGCCTCCGCCCCTCAGCGCATCGGCGTCAGACAACCACCGGAGGCGCCCGGGCCGAGAAGGGGCGGGCCGGACGTTCATGATGGACCGCCTCGTCGGGCGGTAGGGGCTGCGCGACCACGGCGACGACGGGCAACGCCAGGACCGGTGCCGCCGAAGGCCCCAGGATCTTGCCGCCGTGCAGCGACAGGCAGATCGGGCAATAGGTGAAGTGCCCCGGCATCCCGGCCGGCGAGGGGGATCCGTGCTCCGCGTGTCCGCTGTCGACGGCGGGTGCCTCGGCCATCGCATGATGGTGGCAATGCTCGTCCGCCACTGCGACCTGTGTGGCCTGCGACAGGGCTGCGGTCAGCGCGGGCGGCACGTGCGTCGCCATGACGACCGCGTGGACGAACAGAGTCAGCACGGCAATCCATGCCGTCACCCTCATCGTCACCGGTGCCGATCGCCACGCGCGCATGATGGCATTATGGACCCGTGCAAAGGGCGCAAAAAGGCAATAAATATAGGGTCTTTTCGCGTCCGGTACGGCCCGGCTTGCGCTGGGGTGGTGCGTGTGATAGGCTTTCGATCCTATTGCCATGTCAGCCCGGTGGCGAATGAAACATCACGCCGTTTTATGTCGCACAGCGTTTCATTCCGTCCCATTCCGGCCGGGAGGCGACCGGTGACGGAGGTGCTGCGCCGCTATGGCCCGGTGCTGACGGGCGTCATCCTGCTGGCCGTGGCGGTGTGGCTGCTGCTGCTGGTCGTGCTGCCGCAATTGTTGATGGTGGACTTCTCCTTCCGGCCGTCGCTGCCGCCCAGCAAGCTCGGCGGGCCGGAGGACGTGTACACGGTGAAGAACTACGCGACGCTGTGGACCAACCAAATCCACCTCGCGATCTTCCTGAAGACGATCTGGGCCAGCAGCCTCGTGACCTTCGTCACGCTGGCCGTCTGCTACCCCGTGGCCTTCTACATGGCGCAGGTGGCGCCGCGGCACCGGCTGCCGACGCTGGTGCTGATGCTGGTCGTGCCCTTCTGGATCAACGAGCTGCTGCGCACCTTCGCCTGGTACATCATCCTGGCCTTCAACGGGCCGCTGAACATTCTGCTGGTCAAGCTGGGCATCTTCAGCGAACCGCAGCGCCTGCTGGGTGGCGACGCCGGGGTGATCGTGGGGATGGTGTACGTCTACATCCTCTTCATGGTGTTCCCGATGATGAACGCCATGGAATCGCTGGACCGCAACCAGATCGAGGCGGCGCGGGACCTGGGTGCGGGGTGGCTGCGCATCCACCGCCGCATCGTCATCCCGCACGCCAAGCCGGGCATCGCGGTGGGCTGCATCATGACCTTCATGCTGGCGGCCGGCAGCTACGCCGTGCCGGCTCTGCTGGGCGGGCCGCAGAGCCGCTGGTTCACCGAGGTCATCTACAACTGGTTCTTCGAGGGCGGGAACTGGAACCAGGGAGCGGCCTACGCCTTCATCCTGCTGATCCTGTGCATCGGCTTCATCCTGCTGATGATGCGCCTGTTCCGCGTCGGCCTGACGGATATCGCGAAATGAAAGGGGCGAAATGAGCGCCGCCACCTTCCGCCGCTGGTTCATCGGGGCCTATCTGGTCGTCTTCTTCGGCTATCTGTTCCTGCCGCTGGGGATCATGGCGGCGGCGACCTTCAACACCAGCCGTTTTCCGACCGTCACACCCTGGATGGGCTTCACGCTCGACTGGTTCGCGGCGCTGTGGGCGGACCAGCGCATGTGGCAAGCGCTGGGCACCAGCCTTCTGGTCGCGGCGGGGGTGATCGCGCTGGCCGTGCCGCTGGGGCTCGCCGCGGCGCTGCTGCTGGACCGGCTGCACAGCCGGGCGCGGACCTTCCTGTACGCCGTCATGGTGTCGCCGCTGCTGACGCCGGGGGTGATCGTCGGCATCTCCACCCTGGTCTTCTGGCGCCAGTGGTTCGGGGTGACGGGCGGCCTGTTCCTGACCATCGTCGCCCAAAGCAGCTTCATCGCCGCCTACGCCATGCTGCTGTTCCTGGCGCGTCTGCAACGCTTCGACGCGACGCTGGAGGAGGCGGCGCTGGACCTTGGCGCCACGCACGGGCAGGTGTTCCGCCGTATCACGCTGCCGTATTTGACGCCGGCCATCCTGTCGGCGGCCTTCCTGGCCTTTCTGCAGAGCTTTGAAAATTACAACACGACTCTCTTCGTCCGCGGGCTCGACACCACGCTGACGGTCTACATCGCGTCCAAGGTGCGCACGGGCCTGACGCCCGCGGTCAACGCGCTGTCGCTGATCCTGATCGCGCTGACCATCCTCGGCGCCATCGTCTACGAGATCCTGCGCCGGCGCGAGGCGCGCCGGCAACGGGAACTCGCTGGGTGACGATGGCTTACTCGTCTTCCTCGTCGGCGTCGGCTTCGATCTGCGAGGCGAGGTCGCGCAGCATGTCGATGACGTCCTCGTGGCTGGTCTCGTCGACGGCGGCGTTGACGGCGGCCTCGATCATGGCAACGGCGATATAGGGGCCGAGCGGGCCACCTTCCTTGATCGCCCCTTCCAGGTGCTTCTCGGCGATCGAGAGGGCCTTTTCGAACAGGGCCTCGGCCGTCTGGTTGGTGCTGTCCTTGCTCATCGTCTGGTCCGTTGCGGGTGGTGGTCCGACTCCTATAACACCGCCCCGCGCGGCTTGGCCCATCATTTTGCCTTGAATGGATGAATGACGGTCATGCCCAGGCTTGCTCCGCTCGCTTGCGCCAGCCACATTCGGGCAGTCCTTCCATCCCGCAGGCGACCATGACCGACCTGACCAGCCCCGACCAATACCGCTTCTGGACCGAGGAGCGCGTGCGCTTCGCCGACCTCGACGCCCTCGGCCACGTCAACAACAACGCCATCGGGGTCTATTTCGAGCAGGCCCGCGTCCTGCTGGTGCACGATTGCGGCGGCTTCCAGGACGAGACGCCCTGGACGGTCGTGCTGGCGCGCAGCGTGGTCGAGTACAAGGCGGAGTTGCTGTACCCCGCCACCGTCCGCGTCGGCGTGCGGGTGCTGAAGGTCGGCAACACGTCGGTGGTGCTGGGCCTCGCGATCTTCCAGGGCGACCGCGTGATCGCCACGCAGGAGGCCGTCTGCGTGATCGTGGACAAGGCCGCCCACCGCCCGACCCCGGTGCCCGACGACCTGCGCGCCGTGCTCGCCCGTTTTCAGTGACCCGCTTCCAGTGATCCGTTTGCCGTGACCAGACCCGTGAAACGCCCCGTCCCCAAACGCCGCCCCCCGCAGCCGCAAGGCGAGCCCCGCACCGCGGAGCTGACCGTCACCGAGGTCGGCGCCCGTGGCGACGGCATCGCGGCCCTCAATGGCGGAAAGGAGGGCGCCAAGGTCTTCGTCCCCCTGACCGTTCCCGGCGACCGCGTGCGGGTGCGCCTGAAGGACTCGGGTGGCGACTCGAAGGGGGAGGGGCTGCGCGCCGACCTTCTGGAGATCCTGGAACCCGGCCCCAGGCGGGGCACGCCGCCCTGCCGGCATTTCGGCACCTGTGGCGGTTGTACGCTTCAGCACATGAGCGACGAGGCCTACGCCGCCTGGAAGGTCGGGCTGGTGCAGGGCACGCTGGCCCGCGTCGGGCTTGGCGACGCGGCCACGGGGGCGCCCATGGAGCCGCTGTCCCGCACGCCCCCGGCGGCCCGCCGCCGCGCCCGCTTCGCCGCGCTGAAGCGGGGCAAGCGCGTCTGGTTCGGCTTCAACGAGCGGCAGAGCCACCGGCTGGCGGATCTGGAGGAATGCCCGGTTCTGCTGCCGCGCCTGTTCGCCCTGGTCGAGCCGCTGCGTGCGCTGCTGCTGGGCATCCTGCCGGACGGCGGCAGCTGCGACGTCATCGCGACCGACCTGGACGGCGGGATCGACCTCGTTCTGGTCGGTCCCCGCAGCCTGGACCGCGTCGCGCGGGAGCGTTTGGTGGCGTTTGGCGACGTTTCGGTCGCCCGCATTTCCTGGCAACCGGACGACCGCGGCTCGCCGGAGCCCATCGCCCACCGCCGTCCGGTGGTGGTGCGCTTCGCCGGCCTGCCCGTCACTCCGCCGCCCGGCGCCTTCCTTCAGGCGAGCGCCGAGGGCGAGGCGGCCCTGGTCGCCGCCGTGATGGAAAACATCGGGGAGGCCAGGCGCGTGGCCGATCTGTTCGCCGGCCTCGGGACCTTCTCGGTGCCCCTGGCCCAGCGCGCGGTGGTCCATGCGGTGGAGGGCGACGCCCCGGCGCTGGCGGCGCTGAACAAGGCGGCGGGCGCCCTGCGCCTGACCACGGAGCGGCGCGACCTGTTCGAGAACCCGCTGACGGCGAAGGAACTGGCTCGGTTCGACGCGGTGGTCTTCGACCCGCCGCGCGCGGGTGCCGCGGCCCAGGCCCAGGCGCTGGCGGCGAGCAAGGTGCCGCTGGTGGTGGCGGTGTCCTGCAACCCGGCCACCTTCGCCCGCGATGCGCGGACCCTGGCTGATGGCGGCTACGCACTGACGCGCGTCTACCCCGTGGACCAGTTCCTGTGGTCCGCCCACGTCGAGGTGGTCGGGGTGTTCCGGCGGTAGAGGAAGGGTTTCACCACGGAGACACGGAGGCACGGAGAATCCACACCCTCTGTGTCTCCGTGTCTCCGTGGTGAATGTTCCTTTGGCTCAATCCAGCTGCATCACCAGAGCCTTCAGATAGGCCGACTCGGGCAGGTGGGGGTGCACCGGATGATCCGGGCCGGCCCCGGCGCTGCGCAGGATGCGGCCGGTGCGGCCGGCGTCGGTCAGGCCGCGGGCGACCTGCTCGGCGAAGGTCGGCGTGTCGACGTTGTGGCTGCACGACGCGCAGAGCAAAAAGCCGCCCGGCTTCGTGATCTTGGCGGCCAGACGGGTCATCTTGCGGTAGGCGCGGCAGCCGACGGCGAGGTCCTTCTTGGACTTCACGAAGGCCGGTGGGTCGGCGATGACCACGTCGAAGAGTTCGCCCGCGGCGTTCAGCCGCTCCAGCTCGTTGAAGGCGTCGGCGCGGCGCGCTTCGAACCGGTCGGCGACGCCGTTGGCTTCGGCCGCCCGCGTGGCGTTGTCGAGCGCGCCCTGCGAGCGGTCCACCGACACGACCGACTCCGCACCCGCCACCGCGCACAGCACGCCGAAGCCGCCATTGTAGCTGAAGAAGTCGATCGCCCGCGCGCCCTTGGCGAGGCTGGCGATGAAGGCGCGGTTGTCGCGCTGGTCGTAGAACCAGCCGGTCTTCTGCCCGCCCAGCGGATCGGCGAAGAAGGTGGCGCCATTCTCCTCCAGCCGGATCGGGCCGTCGATCTCGCCCTTCACCAGCCGCGTCTCCTCGGACAGTCCTTCCAGCGCGCGCTGGGTGCTGTCGTTGCGAAGGATGACCGCACGCGGGGCCAGAACCTCGTCCAGGGCCGCCAGGATCTCGTCGATCCGCTGATCCATGAAGACGCTGTTGGCCTGCACCGTCACCACGTCGCCGTAACGGTCCACGATCAGCCCCGGCAGCCCGTCGGCCTCCGCGTGCACGACGCGGTAGTAGGGCCGGTCGAACAGCTTCTCGCGCATCTCCACCGCGCGGCGGAGGCGGCCGGCGAGGAACGCATGGTCCACCACCGTCGCCGGGTCGCTGGACAGCATCCGCGCGGCGATCAGCGTGTGCGGGTTGAAGGTGGCGATGCCCAGCGGCGTGCCGCCGGGATCGAGCAGCCGCACCGGGCTGCCCGGCGGGATGGATTTGGCCGCCGTGTCCATCTGGACTTCGTTGGAATAGACCCAGGGGTGGCCGTGCAGAACGCGCCGCTGGCGGCCGGCCTGCAGGTGAATGGCCCGGTACTTGACGGGTTTGGTGGTTGTGTCGGTCATGGGCCGCATCCTAGCGGCTTGGGCGCAAGGTGCAATCCGTCACGCGCGCATCGGCCCGCCCGCTGCCCTCATAAGGCGTGAAACCGCCTTTGTCACAGGGGGAGGGGATCGCCGGGGCCTGTGACAAGTGCGGCCTGTGACAAATGCAGGCTGGGATTACTGGGGCTGCTCCGCATCTCGCGTGCCACTGCGGGGCGATTGCGCTCGGTTGTCGTTGGCGCCGTCCAGCGGCTTGCACATCCGCAAGGTCTCCGTCCGGTGCCCTTCGTTGCGGAAACAGGCGAGAATTGGCGCGTCCGGCCGTTCGGCGGCGCCTTCCGGAAGGGTGGTGTGGATGGCGGTGCAGCCGTGGCCCCGCGCCAGCACCTCCATGGCTCGCAGCAGCGCTTCCGCCGGGCCGCTGGTGTCGAACAGGTCCAGCACGACGAAGTTCTCCACAGCCAGTATTCGACCGTGGCGCAGATGCTCCTCGATGGCGTATGAGAAAAGGCCATGGAGGTAACCCCGCGCGTTCTGAACGGTCATGATGCCGGTCGGTGGCGCCGGGGTTTCCAAGGACCCAATAAGTGCTGCGGCAAAAGCGCGCCATCGCTCCACCGGCAGGTCCGGGGCGACGGCCCGCACCAACGGGTAGGCTTGGTCGATTTGACGCTGACCGAGAGGTTTCGCGATGAAGCTGTCGTCCATGCCCGTCCAACCGCGTGAAGGACGCTGGACGATGGCAGGCGGCGGTAAGACCGGTCGTTGACGTAGATCAATGTTGCAAAACCCACCCCTACACATATTGGGACTATTGGAGGCAGGCGCGTCCGGCGTCGGCATTCGTGCATCGTGCGTGAACCTGCCCCCCTCCTTAACAGTACGTACCCAGCGGTGGTGCAACCTCAGAGGGAGCGGCCCGAGCCGCCCGGGGCAAACGGGAGAGATTTAATGACATCAGCGACTCTGACGCCAGGGGCCGCCCTGGGCAGCCAGCGGGTGTCGGAAAATGTGCGTTACTACGAAGACGCCGTCCGACTCTTCGTCATCGCTTCAGTGTTCTGGGG
>JAEZPL010000129.1 GCA_023413605.1 Pseudomonadota bacterium | reverse complement strand
GCATAACTCATCACGGCGCCACCGAACAGGCCCATGATGTCGGCGTAGAAGGCCAGCAGCGGCAGGGTGATCATCAACGCCAGCGCGCGCGGCACCACCAGCAGTTCCACAACGTCGAGGCCGAGCGTGCTGAGGGCGTCCACCTCCTGGTTCACCTTCATGGTGCCGATCTGCGCGGTGAAGGCGGAACCGGACCGGCCGGCCACGATGATGGCGGTCATCAAGATGCCGATCTCGCGCAGGATCGAAATGCCAAGCAGGTTGACCACGAACAGTTCGGCCCCGAACCGCCGCAGCTGGTCGGCCCCCTGGAAGGCCAGCACCACGCCGATCAGGAAGGACAGCAGGCCCAGGATCGGCAGGGCGTTCAATCCCGTCTGCTCGATGTGAAACAGCACCGCGCGGACGCGCAGCCGGCGCGGGTTGAGAATCAGCCGCCCGAAGGTGATGGTGATGAGGCCGAGGAAGGACAGCAGGTCCAGCGCCTCGCGGAGCACATGCACGGCCGTGCGGCCGGTGCGTTCCAGCATGTCGAAGATCGGGTGCGGCGTCACCTTCGGTTCGGCCGGCGGAGGGCCGACCTGCCGCACCGCCTCGAACAGGGCGGCGTGCTCCGGCCGGATGCCGGCCACCGACACGGGATGCCCGGCGGCGGTCAGCCGGTCCGCCAGGGACGACAGCAGATAGGCGCCGACCGTGTCCATGCCGTCAAGCCCCGAGAGGTCGAGCCGGACGGCCCCCGTCCCTCTCCCATTCCCATCGAGGGCGGCCCCGTCCAGGGAGAACGATTCCAGCTCACGCGCCATGCTGCCGGTGGCCTGCAGGTCCCAACGCCCGCGCGCCGCCAGCGTCCAACCGCCGTCACCGGCACGCGCCGTCTCCAACCAGGCCCCTTCGCGAGCCATCTTCCGTCCCGTCCCGTTTCGCACGCCTTTAAGCTTTGGGTCGAACTTGGCCGCAAGCAACCGCTCAGGTCAACCTTGGCGGCTCCGGCTGTGGCACAGTGCCGGTTTGCACCGGACGAACGGGGTCGATAGTATGACGCCCCTGTTGCACAGGAACCACGCCCATCATGTCGAACGCCATCAACCTCAAGGACCACATCCGCGGCATTGCGGATTTTCCCAAGCCCGGAATCCTGTTCTACGATATCTCCCCACTGCTGGCGCACGCGGAGGCGTGGAAGGAAGCGGTGAACCAGCTTGCCGAGGCGCTGCGCCCGCACAAGCCCGACCTGCTGGTCGGCATCGAATCCCGCGGCTTTCTGATCGCCGCCCCGCTGGCGCTGGCGCTCGGAACGGGTTTCATCATGGTGCGCAAGCACGGCAAGCTGCCGGGCGACAAGGTGGCGCATTCCTATGACCTGGAATACGGCACCGACACGATCGAGGTGCAGGCCGACGCCGTGAAGCCCGGCCAGCGCATCGTCGTGCTGGACGATCTGCTGGCCACCGGCGGCACGATGGCGGCGGCGATCAAACTGTTGCGGCAGGTCGGTGGCGACGTCCGTGCCGCGGCCTTCCTGGTCGAACTGACCTTCCTGAACGGCCGCGACAAGCTGGATGTCCCCAGCGTGTCCCTGCTGAGCTACGATTCGTAACAGGCGATTCGCAACCGGATCATCTGCACAAGAATCAATCAGTATGTCCACGACGCCCAACATGAAGGCGCATGCCTAAATGTTGGGCGTTCGCGTATCGCCCCGTCACCGGACCCGCTGCCGGATTTACAAGGGTTAACGCGTGGCACGGGGATTGCGTGGGTTGTGCGTCAACGTGGCTCGGCACGGCGCACCATGACCCATATGGCTCCGGTGATTCTCGAACAGCCGCCTCTCCTGGCCGTGAGGCCGCCCGAAACGGTGTCCATGCGGACGCGGGACGGTGTCCGGCTCGACGCCGACGTCTACCGCCCCGACGCGTCCGGAAGCTGGCCGGTTCTGCTTCTCCGCCTTGCCTGCGGGCGCCGCACGGCGCTGACCAGCCATTACGCCCACCCCCGCTGGTACGCCGCGCGCGGCTATGTCGCGGTTGTGCAGGACGTGCGTGGGCGCGGCACGTCGGAAGGCCGCTTTCGCCCGTTCGAGACGGAGCGGGAGGACGGTGCGGACGCTGTGGCCTGGGCGGCCTCGCTGCCGGGATCGAACGGTGCTGTCGGTATGTACGGCTGCGGCTATGCGGGCATGGCCCAGTTCCTGGCCCTGACTGAACGGCCGAAGGCTCTGCGCGCCCTGGTCCCGGCGCTTGCCGGATGGGATGTCTTCACCGATTGGATCACCGAAGGGGGCGCGTTCCGGCTGGCCGACGCCATGGGTTGGGCATTGCACTGCGCCGCGGAGTCCGCCCGGCGGCTTGAGGACGGCACCGCATACCGCGCGTTGCTGGAGGCCGCCCGATCCCTGCCGCTGAACGACGAGATTCCGTCACGGCCGAAGGTGCTGCGCGACTATGCCCGCCACTGCCATTACGACGACTGGCTCACATCTCCAGGCCCCGGGTCGGGCTGGGACGCGCTGTCCCCGCGCGATGCCTTGGCCGGCATTTCCGTGGATGTTCCGATCCTGCAGATCGGGGGCTGGCACGACCCGCGACTGGCCGGTACGCTGGACGCCCACGAGGCACTGGAATCGCGCAACTCTGCGCCGGTTCGCCTGCTCGTCGGCCCCTGGGATTCGACGGGCACGGTGGCCGGAGCGTCCGGCGAGGTGCCATCCTTCGACAGCCTGCAACTCTCCTGGTTCGACCGCTTCCTGAAGGGCGAGTCGAACGGCGCGGAGCGGTTCGGCTCCGTGCGCCTGTTCGACAGCCTGTCGCGACGCTGGCGTGATCTGGCGGCGCTGCCGCCGACCGGCCGGCCCTTCCACCTCGCCAGCGACGGGCTGGCCTGCCGGCGCGAAGGCGGGGTTCTGCACGAACGCACACCGGAGGAGTCCTTCCTCGACGTGATCGTGCACGATCCGCGTGATCCCGTGCCCGCCGTCGGCGGACACGGGGTGCCTGAGGCCGGGCCGCGCAACCGGGCCGCGGTGGACGCCCGCCCGGACGTCGCGCCCTACATCACCGCCCCTTTCACGGCCTCGTTCGCCTTGGCCGGCCGGGTCGCGCTGGAACTGTGGGTGGAAGCCGACGCGCCATCCTTTGACGTCAGCGCCGTGCTGTCCGCCGTCTTGCCGGACGGGCGGGTGCTGCCGCTCACCCAGGGGCACGCGCGGGCAGAGCCGGGAACGCCGCAGCGCCCGCTGACCATCAGCCTGCGGGCGGTCTGCGCGACGCTGCCGCGCGGCAGCGCGCTGCGGCTCAGCCTGGCCGGGGCCTGCTATCCCGCCTACCCCATCAATCCGGGCACGGGGGCGGAGCCGGGCGAGACCCGCCTTGTGGACGCCCAGCCCATCACGCTGCTGATCCACGGCGGCGGCAGTCGCCCATCGCGCCTGCTTCTGCCATCCGACGCCGGATAGGCCATGGACGTAAAAATGATGGGGTCAGGCCTGCTCGTCGGCGTCGGTCAGGCTGGCCGGCGCCTTGGTCGCGGCGGCGAGGCACACGTCAAGGCTGCGGTCCAGCAAGCGCAACATCAGGTCGCGGAACGGCGTCTTGTCGCCCACCGACCAAGCGCGCTCCACAAGGTCGCGGTACAGGTCGCGGTCGTCCTCTCCCACCGCCACCGGCGGAAAGCCGGCGCGGTTCAGGATCAGGTTGCAGAGAAGAAGCGCCGTCGCCGCGTTGCCTTCATAAAAGGGCCGCACGCTCATCAGGCGGTGGTGCGCTTCGAAGGCCGCGTCGGGGCTGGGATCGGTGCGGCGCAGCCAGCCGGACAGGGCCGACATGGATACCCGCAGCTTCGCCGGATCCGGGGAAGGTCCGCCGCTGCCATCCTTCAGCGCTCCTTCACGGTATTTTCCAGCTTCCCCGTCGATGCCCTGGTAGAGGACGCCGTGGAAGGCGACGATCGTGCGCTCCGTCACTGCGCCGCCGGGCTGGTAGGACAGGCGCGCCATCAATTCCAGCGCCGAGCGGTGGTTGAGCAGCAGGCGTTGCGACTCCGACGAGCGGTGGCGCAGAACGGCGCCGCGTTCCAGCACGGTGTGCACCTCGTCGGCGGTCAACCCGCCGGCCTCCACCACGTTGCAGGCGCAGGTCAGTTCCCGTTCGAACCAATCGGCCAGATTGCGCACGACGCTGGGCGGCAACGGCCGCGCGTCGTCCAGAACCCGCTTTTTCTCATTGATGGTGTCGAGCAGCGCCATGTCCCGGAACTCCGCAGATGCCCTGCATCTAATAATGCTTGCCCGCTGCGCCGCAAAGTACATCCTTGCTGGCAAACCGCCGTGCTGCGCGCTTCGTCGCACCCCATGCCTGCGAAATTTTGCCGCTTGAATCGGCGCTATTGCCGGTCATAGGATCCCACGCGAAGAATAAACCGGCAGCATTATTCACGCATTATGGCCCTCGGGGAGGATTGATGTCATGCAGCATGTCTCCTGGGATGAAAAAATGAGTGTCGGAGTCGAGGTGCTCGACGATGACCACAAAAAATTGCTCGATATATTCAACGCTTTGTTGAAATCCGGCATCGCCGCCAAGGATCCGGTCAACCTGACCGATCTTCTGGGCAATCTCGTCGATTACACGAAGGTGCATTTCGCACGTGAGGAAGACATCATGGAGCGCCAGGGATATCCCGACCTGGATGCCCACAAGGCCGCCCACCGCTATTTCATCGACGAAATCCAGAAGCTGAGCCAGGACGACGACGACTCCAACGAGATGATGCTGCGAATCGACCTGATCCTTTTGCTGAAGGAATGGCTGATCGAGCACATCCAATCGGTGGACATGCAATACAAGCCCTTCATGAGCGATCTGGCCGGCACGGCGGTGACGCACTGATCGTCGCGGCACAGGCCCCTCTCCCGCACGGGAAGAGGGGCCTCGCCGATCCGACCGGCGCATTCACGCCGGCGCATGTTTTCCTATTTTGGGGCTCAATTCAGGTCTCAGCGGTTCGTCGTGCGGGATCCGGATGACGACGATCCGGACAACTCGCCGGTCGTCGTTGATCCGGTTGTGGAGCCGCTCGTCGCGCCGGTCGTACCGGTGTTCGTCGTCGTCCCCATTCCGGCCATGGCGGAGGCCCCCGCCGTGGTGGTTCCGGTGCCTGTGATGTCGGTACCCGTCGATCCGGCGCCCATCCGCTCGCGGACGCGCAGGTTGTTCTGCACGTGCCGCACGCCAGAGATGGACTCGGCGATGTCCTCCGCACGGCGCTTGGTCATGCGGTTGTCGACGGTGCCGGTCAGGGTGACTTCCCCGCTCGACACGGTGACGTCGATCTCCGACGCATCCACATAGGAATCGTCGGTCAGCCGGTCGTTGATGTCCTCGCGGACGCGGTCGTCGGACCGGGAGTAGCCCCGTGGGCCACGGCCGCGATGCTGGGCGCGCATCTCGTCCTCGCGACGGCGCCGTTCGGCATCGTCGTCCCCGAACCAGGACGCGATTTCGTCACCGGCCCGTTCCAGGAATCCGCGCTCCTCCCCGCGGTCGCGCCGGCCGTAGTCGCGGCCCCGCCCCCGGTCGCTACCCCAATCGCTGCTCCAGCGGCGGCTGGGGTCCCGATCCTCGCCATAGCCGTATTCGGACCGCCAGCCGCGGTAGCCGCCGAATCCCCGGCCTTCGCCGTAGCCCTCGTCGCGGTCCATCCGCCCACGGCCATGGTGACCACCGTGGCTCCGGTGCCCCCAATCCGAGGACCCGCGATAGTCCGACCCGCGATCTTCCGATCCGCGGTAGTCCGACCGCCCCCAGTCGGGCCGGCTGCCATAGTCACGCCCCATACCGGAGCCGAAATCCCGGCCCATGCGATCCTCGCGGGCATAGCCGGAGCCGCCGTATCCACCGAATCCGCTGGATCCTTCCCGGCCGCCATAGCCGCCCGACGATCCGTAGCTGCCGGTCGATCCGTAATCCCTCGCGTAGTCGCGGCCGCCATAGTCACGGCCGCCATAGTCACGGCCTCCAACATCGTGGCGCTCGCCACGGCCGGATTCACGGCCATAATTCCCGTAGGTCTCCCGGCCACCCTGCCAGTCGGACATGCCTCGGCCACTGTCGCTGCGTCCGTAGTCGCTGCGCCCAGATTCGCCGCGTCCGTAGTCACTTCGGCCGTAATCGCCCACATCGTAGGCGCCACGCCCATAATCGCCGCGCCCGTATTCGCCCCGTCCATAGCCGCGATCCTCGCCGCGATCATAGACTCCGGCATTGCGGTTCTGCCCACCCCAGTCGCGGTTTTCACCACGCCAGCGATCATCGTCACTCCAAGGGCGGCCCTCGTTCCTCCACCGATTCTCGTTCTGCGCCATGGTGCAAACGTCCCGTTTGTCATTGCCCGCCGTCCCGTTGAACGGCGTCTGGTCAACAGTCACCGACGAAGGGGCGTTCCTTTTCCGGCTCCCATGCCGCGGCGCGGCACGCAATTTGCTGAAGGCTGAACAGTCATCCACGCACACTGTGGCCCCGGTTCGCAGAATCGGGGCCGCCTTTTTCGCCGCTTCAGCCATCCCCCGGCTTGCGTTAGCCTCGATATCCCGTGACGGGAGACGCGACCATGCACGCCACCACGCTCGGGCGCACGCGCCACTGCTTTCCCGACCTGAAATCCCTGCTTGCCGCGGCGAGCCCGCCCCGCTCGGGCGACGCGCTGGCCGGCATCGCCGCCGCCAGCGACGAACAGCGCGTTGCGGCGCGCCTGATCCTGGCCGACCTGCCGCTGGCGACGTTCCTCGCCGAACCGCTCATCCCCTATGAGGAAGACGATGTCACCCGCCTGATCCTGGACACGCACGACGCGGCGGCCTTCGCGCCGGTCGCCGGACGGACCGTGGGGCAGTTCCGGGAATGGCTGCTGTCCGACGCCGCGGACGGCACCGCTCTGGCGGCGCTCGCACCCGGCCTGACGCCGGAAATGGTGGCGGCGGTGTCGAAGCTGATGCGCAACCAGGACCTGATCGCGGTGGCGCGCAAGGCGCGGGTGACCGCCGCCTTCCGCAGCACGCTCGGCCTGCCGGGGCGGCTGGCCGTCCGGTTGCAACCCAACCATCCGACCGACGATCCGAAGGGCATCGCCGCCAGCATCCTCGACGGGCTTCTGCTGGGCTGCGGCGACGCGGTGATCGGCATCAACCCGGCCACCGACAGCATCCCGAACACAATCCGGCTTCTGGAGTTGATGGACGAGATCCGCACCCGCTACGCGATCCCGACCCAA
>JAEZPL010000770.1 GCA_023413605.1 Pseudomonadota bacterium | reverse complement strand
CGGGCGCGGGGGCGGGGGGCGCAGCGGCCAATCGACCTCGCCTGCCATGGGGGCGTGGTCAGCCGCCGCTTCCGCCAGTTCGCCGACGCCTATCTGCGCGACCTCGCCATGGGCGGTCTCAGCGCCGCGCGCCTGTCGGTCGCCGCCAACGAGCTGGAACTCCTGGCCGGCGGCGCCCGCACCGGAGCCGACGCCGCGGCCTCCTACGCGGAGGTGCTGGCGAGCCTGGAGGACGCGGCCCGCGGCCTGAGCGTCGAACGCGGCGCGTGGGTCGGCGCCAACGGCCCCATCCTGCCGCCGGAGTTCGAAGCCCTTCTCGGCCAGCTGGAGAAATCGGAACTGCTGGGCGCCAATCTGCGCGCCGACATCATGGACATGGCCCAGCGCCGCTACGACGAGGCCGGGGTGGGGACGCGGTCGCTGGAATCGGTGATCGGGCGCCTGCTGGTGCAGGGGCCGAACGGCGGCGCGCGGCTGTCCCCGGCGGCGGAACAACTTCGCCGCACGCTGTCGGTTTGGATGGGCCGCCGCTTCGCGCGGACGGCGGACGGGGCGGGCGCCGCGCCCATGCCCTCATCCGCAGCGGGTTGGGACCGGGCCGCGCTGGACACCATCCCGCCGCTGGTCGAGGACTATCTGCTGTTCGACGCCAAGGACCTGCCGCAGGCGCCCTCCGTCCTGCGCGCCTCCATGCGGGCGGCGGCGCAGCACCAGCTTCGCCGTGGGGTGGAGACGATCCTCGCCCGCGCGCTGGTCGGCAGCCCGGCCGGTTCGGGCGTGGACCGGGCCGGCGGCCTGTCGCAGCTTCGCGAGACCGCGCGGGCGCTCCGCACCGCCTTCCCGGTGCTGGCGGAGACGATGCAGTCCTTCCGGCAGATCGGCCTGACGGCCTCCGCCGACGCCATCCGCGACATCGTCGCGCGGCAGGCCAACGCCGTGCTGGCGCAGGCCGACCGGATGCTGGAGGGCGACCAGCTCTACAAGCCCGACGCCCACGCGCTGGACGTCTGGGTGGAGGGGCCGCTGGTTCCGCACCTGCTGTTCGGGCAGGCGAACGCCGGTGGGCTGGCGCTCTATCTCGGCAACGCGCGGCAGGAGGTGACGGTGCTCGCCCGCGACATCGCCGCCCCGGTGGTGGAGATCCTGGAACGCCCGGTGATGGGCGCCGGGGTCGCTTCCGGCGTCGCCGCGAAATGGTCGCGCATCATCGGCGAACTGGACAAGTACGATGGTGGTCGGCCCAACAGCTCCCTGGCACAGCTTGAGAAGTTCGTGACGGTGGAGGCCGCGGGTGTGGACGCCAACGGTTGCCAGGGGCTGGGCGGTCTCGACGGTGTGCCGGGCGACTTCTTCCAGAGCCGGCAGGCCGAACTGAAGCAGTGGATCGCCGCCCGTTGCCGCCTCGCCGCCGAGGCCCGAGTCTACGACGCCTATGTCGAGTTGGCGGGGACCTTCAACGAGACGCTCGCCGGACGCTTTCCCTTCGCCACGGCGCCGGGGGCCGAGGCCGCCGACCCGGTGGCGGTGCGCGCCTTTTACGAACGCTTCGATGCGCAGAGCGAGTTCCTGCTGAACGGCCTGCGCAAGGGCGAGCGGTTCGGCACCACCGGGCGGGAGGCGCTGCGTTTCGTGGAGACGATGGCGCAGGCGCGCCCGCTGCTGGTCGCGGCCGTTACGCAGGACGTGAGCGGCGGCCTGACTCTCGAACCCGCCTTCCGCGTCAACCGGGACCGGGAGGCCGGCGGGAGCGACATCATCGAATGGAGGCTCGCCACGCCGCAGGCCACCATCTCCAACATGCTGCCCCGCACGCCGATGCGCTGGTACCCGGGTGAGCGGCTGAGCGTGGCGCTGCGCTGGGCCAAGGACGGCACCGTCCAGCCGGTGGCCGGCGTCGGTGCCGGCACGTCGGTTGACGGCCCGACGCTGCGGTACGACTTCGACGGCGCCTGGGCTCTGTTTGCCCTGGCCCGCCAGCACGCGGCGCCGGCGCGCGATCGTCGGCCCGGCTCCGGCGACGAGGCGCTGCTCGCTTTCGAAGCGACGGCCCACGCGACCCAGGCGGCTTCCGCAAAGGATGCGTCCGACAAGCCGACCTCCATCAAGGTCCCGGCGTCCGGTGCCGGCGCGTTGGTGAAGCCGAACGTGCGCGTGTTCATGGCCTTGACCGTGAAACGCACCGTGACCGCCGAAGGCAAGGCCCCCAGGGAAGAGAAGGTCGCCGTGCCGGTGCTGCCGGTGCAGGCCCCACCCATGGCTCCGGTGGGCGGCATGCGCCGTCCGACGCTGGCCGGCTGGCCGGCGCAGCCCGGCGCGGTGGCCCCGGTCGACCGTGCCTTCTTCGATCTGGGTTCACCGACCGCCGAACCCCCGCTGCTGCGCCCGGCCGCGCAGCGCTTCAACTGATCCCCGGCGCCCCCCGACCATGACCGACACGCTGCTCACCCACCGCCCCGCCGCGTCGCTGATCGACATCGACGCGCTGAACGAAGCGCGGCGGATGGACGACGAGACGATGGACCAGGGCATCTGGCAGACCACCGCCAAGAAGGCCGACTGGAAGGGGCTGGTGCAGCAGGCCTCCGGCCTTCTGGCCGAGCGGACCAAGGATTTGCAGGTCGCGGCATGGCTGGTGCAGGGGCTGGTCCGCCTGCATGGCGCGGCGGGATTGGCGCCGGGCCTGCTGCTGATCCATGGGCTGGTCGAGAATTTCTGGGACGGGCTGTATCCCCGCATCGAGGATGACGACCTGGACGCGCGGCTGGCGCCTCTGGCATGGCTCGACGGCCGGTTGGCCCGCGACCTGATGGCGACACCGGTCACCCTGCCGGACCAGAACGCCAGGGAGTCCTTCCGCTTTCAGGACTGGCAGAACGCTCAGCGCCTGCAAAAGCTGGCCGCCCGCGACCAGCGGCAGTACCAGGCCGCGATTTCCGAAGGCGAGGTCACGGTCGAGCAGATCCTCGGCGACCAGGATCGTACCTCGCCCGACTTCTACCGGACGCAGCACGGGCACCTGCGCGACGCGGTGATGGCGGTGCGGGCGCTGGGTTCGGAACTGGACGCGGTCGCCGGCCGCTCGGCGCCGGGCTTCACGCAGCTTCTGCGCGTGCTGGAGACGCTGATCCTGTTCCACCGCGAAGCGCTGACCAAGCGCGGCATCGACCCGGACGGCGGAGCGGCGGCGGGCGACACCGCCGCGGACGAGGAGGACACCCCCATGGACACGCCGACCGGCGGAACCTCCGCCTTCGCCCGGCCGGGCGGGCCACGGACCCGGCAGGAAGCCTACGCGATGCTGCACCAGATCGCCGATTTCCTGGCGCGGGAGGAGCCGCACAGCCCGACCTCCTACCTCGTGCGGCGGGCGGCGTCGTGGGGCAACCTCGCCCTGCCGGAGCTGTACGCCGAACTGCTGGGCGACCGGGGCGAGGTCGGCCGCGTCTTCTCCATGCTGCGGCTGGAGGAGCGCTGATCCATGAGCTGCATCCTGCTCGATTACCCCGGCGTCAAGGGCGACTCCAAGGTCCAGCACTACAAAAACCTGATCGTCTGCGAGAACTTCGACATGCGGTCGGGCAAGCGCGACATCGGCGGGCACGAGTACGACGACGACATCAATGATTTCGACCTGGGCGGCGATTATGGGGCGGCGTCCCTGGCCCGCTCGCCCTCGATCGCCTTGAAGAAGGACAAGCGCAACCTCGGCGTCGACAACCTGGAACTGATCCGCCGGCTGGACATCGCGTCGCCGAAGCTGATGCAGGCGGCCTTCAGCGACCCCGTGAAGGATCTCACGGCAACGCTGCACTTCTTCCGCGCCGCCCCCGGCGATCCGATGGCCAGCGCCGTATCGGGCGACGACACCTTCTATCAGCCGTACATGACGCTGGTCCTGAAGAACACGCAGATCACGCAATACGACCTGACCATTGACGGCGTTACCGGCGCCAGCAGTGAAACCATTGCGCTGGCCTTTGACGAGCTGTCGATGACCTTCATTCATTACATCGAAAGCAAAAAAGTCGGCCAAATCCGCGGCGATATCAAAATGGCGAGCAAAAAATGACACCGTCGAACATTTCGGCCACGGCCGACAGCACCCCCATCGCAGCAGAGGCCGCCACCGCACGGCGCCCGGCCCGCAAGGTCGAGCATGCACTGGAACAGCTGATGTTCCAGAGCCGCTGGCTGCTGGCGCCGCTCTATGTCGGGCTGGTCGCGGCGCTGGGCATGATCGGCTGGCGTTTCGCGCAGGAGTTGCTGCACGCGCTGCCGCACCTGATCAACGGGGATGGGGGCGACATCATCCTGATCGTGCTGGGGTTGGTCGATCTGACCATGGTCGGCAATCTGGTGCTGATGGTGATCTTCAGCGGCTACGAGAACTTCGTCTCCAAGATCGACGTGCACGGCCACGCCGACCGGCCGGATTGGATGGGAAAGCTGGATTTCAGCGGTCTGAAGGTGAAGCTGATCGCGTCCATCGTCGCGATCTCGTCGATCCAGGTGCTGAAGACCTTCATGCACGTCAAGGACATGTCGGACCGCGACCTGATGTGGATGGTCGCCATTCACATCACCTTCATCCTGTCCGGCGTGCTGCTGGCGACCATGGACCTGCTGGTCAAGAAGGCGCACGCGCATTGAGGCGCGACGCATCCCTCGTCGGGGAAGAAATCGGGAAAGGGCATCGAATGACACGGATCGTGCTGGCGTTCCTTCTGGCGCTTCTGGCTGGATTTCCGGCTCTTGCGGCGGCCGAACCGGCCAAGGTGACGGTGGGCACCTATGTCAACCAGATCACCGGGGTGAACCTGCGCGAGAACCAAGTGAATGTGGACTTCTACATCTGGTTCCGCTGGGACGACGATTCGATCAATCCGATCGAAACCTTCGAGCTGATGAACGGCAAGATCGAGTCCAGGACGCCGACGCCGGTCCGCAAGCTGAAGGACACCAACTATGGCCAGGTGCGTGTTCAGGCCGTGCTGAACCAGCCCTGGGATGTGATGCGCTTTCCGCTCGACCGTCAGACCATCCGGCTGGAGATCGAGGACAGCGACATGACGGCGGACAAGATCGTCTATGTGCCGGACACCGAAAACAGCACCGTCGATCCGGAGGTGGAGGTTTCCGGCTACACGCTCAGCGGCACGGCGGCGTCGGTGAAGACGCATCTGTACCGCACCAACTACGGCGACATCACCCTGCCGAAGAACCATGAATCGGTCTATTCCCGCTACACCCAGTCGATCACGCTGGAGCGGCCGGATTCGACCTATTACATGAAGACCTTCTCGACGATCTTCATTTCGTCGCTGGTGGCCTTCCTGGCCTTCATGGTGAAGCCGGTCGACCTCGACCCTCGTTTTGGCCTGGGCATCGGCGCGCTGTTCGCGGTGGTGGCGAGCTATTTCATCATTGCCGGCGACCTGCCGCGCAGCAGCGGGTTCACCCTGTCGGACCGCGTCAACCTCGCGTCCATGGGCATGATCTTCCTGAGCCTGATGCAGAGCGCCGTGTCGCTGATGATCTACGAGCGCAACGCCGCCCAGTCCGCCGCGCTCGACCGGGCGTCGCTGGTGGTTTTCCCGCTGGTCTACGGGCTGCTGTGCTATTGGCTGACGGTGAATTAAGGGACGCCTGATTCCAAGAAGGAAGCCCTTCCCACCGGTCATACGGCCGGCGCATGAAGAGTTCCATGATCGGCCGGCCGTATGACCCTCTCGCACATTGCTGTGCAATGTGCTGTCGGGTTTGTACCGAAGGCGTTTGATGGAACTCATCAAACGCCTTCGG
>JAEZPL010000766.1 GCA_023413605.1 Pseudomonadota bacterium | reverse complement strand
ACACCAGGGACGCCGCCGCGACGAAGCGGGCCGTTGCCGACATCATCGGCGGCCGTGACGCGGCGCACTGGCGGGCCGCCTTCGCCGGCAAGGACGTCTGCTGCTCGATCATCAGCAGCATGGAGGAGGCTCTGGCCGATCCTCACTTCCAGGCGCGCGGCCTGTTCGCCCGCACGCTGTCCGCGCCGGACGGCCGGACCATCACGGCGCTGCCCTCCCCCGTTGCGCCGAACCTGCGCGCCGATGGGACCGCGGACGGTTATCCGGAACTGGGCGAGGCCAACGGCCTGATCGACCGGTAGCTCCTGGCAAAGCTCCTGGCCAAAGACACCGACAAACGGGGAACGCGACCTTGAAAGCGATCGTCATCCGCCAGCACGGCGAACCGGAAAGCATGGTGATCGAGGAGCGGCTGACGCCGACGCCCGACGCCAACCAGGTGCTCGTCGCGGTCAAATCCATCGGCGTGAACTATCCCGATCTGCTGGTCATCGGGGGCAAGTATCAGGTCCTCGCCCCCCTGCCCTTCAGCCCGGGCAAGGACGCGGCCGGCATCGTGCTGGCGGTTGGACCCGGCGTGGAACACTGCAAGCCCGGCGATCGGGTGGTCTGCCAGTTGGAACACGGCGCTTACGCCGAACAGATCGTCGTGCACGAGAACCAGTGCTTCGTCATGCCCGATCGCATGACCTTCGACGAGGCGGCGGCGATGGGCCTCGCCTACCAGACGGCCTACTTCGCGCTCGTGGAGCGCGGCTTGTACAAGACGGGCGAAACCGTCCTGGTCAACGGGGCGGCCGGAGGCGTCGGGCTTGCCGCGGTGCAGATCGCCAAGGGACTTGGCGCCACCGTGATCGCCGGTGTGGTCGGCGAGGATCAGGCGACGGTCGCCCGGAACAATGGGGCCGATCACGTGGTCGACCTGTCGCTGCCCAACCTGCGCGACAGCCTGCGCGGCCGCATCCGGAAGCTGACCGACGGGCGGGGGGTGGATGTCGTCCTCGACCCCATCGGCGGGGATGTGTTCCAGGCGTCGCTGCGGGCGATGGCATGGCGCGGACGAATGGTCGTGATCGGCTTCGTCAGCGGCACGATCCCCGAGGTCAAGGTCAACTATCTGCTGGTCAAGAACATCCACGTCAGCGGCCTGCAATGGAGCGACTATCGCGACCGCACGCCGGATTGGGTCCGGCGCGTGCAGTCGGAGCTGTTCGACCTGTACGAGGCCGGCGCGGTGCGCCCGCAGGTCATGGAAGCTTTCCGCTTCGAGGATTTCGCCCAGGCCCTCGGCCTGCTCCGCGACGGCAAGGTGACCGGCAAGGTCGTGCTGACCGTCTGATCCCAATCGTCAATTTGAACCGAGCGACGCGTCCCCTGGCCGGACGCCACGGGTTTGCTCGCCCTGCCGGTCACCGGCAGGCGAAAGAAAACAGGAAAGCGGAGGAATCGGTGAAAGAGCACATCACGGGCGGTCTGTCGCAGGACGTGGTCGTGGCGGTCATTGGCGCGGGCACGATGGGCAGCGGAATCGCCCAGGTCGCGGCATCGGCGGGCCACCCCGTGCTGCTGGTCGACGCGGCACCGGGCGCGGCCGAGCGCGGCGTCGCGGCGATTGCGAAGAACCTGCAAAGTGCCGTTTCCAAAGGAAAAATCTCGGAGGAGCGACGCGCTGCCGTTCTCGGCCGCATCCGGACTTGCGGGGATCTGGCGGAACTGACCGGCGCCGGTCTGGTGGTGGAAGCCATTGTCGAGGATCTGGCGGCCAAGCGCGCCCTGTTCGCCCGCCTGGAGGACATCGTTTCGGAGGATTGCCTCCTCACCTCCAACACCTCGTCGATTTCCATCGAATCCATCGGCGCCAAGCTGAAGCGCCCGGAGCGCGTCGCCGGGCTGCATTTCTTCAATCCCGCGCCCGTGATGGCGCTGGTCGAGGTCATCAGCGGCCGGGCCACCGACCCCGCCGTCGCAGCCTGCCTGGAAGCCACCGCGGCGGCGTGGGGCAAGGCTCCCGTTCGCGCACGGTCGACCCCCGGCTTCATCGTGAACCGTGTGGCCCGGCCCTTCTACGCCGAGGCGCTGCGCGTGCTCGCGGAGGGGGGTGCCGTCCCCGCGACCGTCGATGCCGTCATCCGCGAGTCCGGCGGCTTCCGCATGGGCCCGTGTGAACTGATGGACCTGATCGGCCACGACGTGAACTACGCGGTCACCAAGTCGGTGTGGGACGCCTTCCACAACGACCCGCGTTTCCAGCCGTCGCTCGTGCAGCGGGAGCTGGTCGAGGCGGGTTGGTTGGGACGCAAATCCGGCCGTGGCTTTTACGATTACCGCGGCGGCGAAAAACCCGCCGCCCCTGCCGCAGAGCCGGCGGCACCTCCCCCCGCCGTGACCGTCGCGGGTTCGCTCGGCTTCGCCGCCCCGGTGGTGGACCTGCTGCGCAGCGCCGGCATCACCGTGGAGCAGGCGGCCGGTCCGGGCGAATTGCGGTTCGGCGGCACCACGCTGGCCCTGACCGACGGCCGCCTCGCCACCGAACGGGCGGCCGAACTGGGCGGCGACCTCGTGCTTCTCGACTGGGCGCTGGACTGGAAATCCGCCACGCGCGTCGCGCTGGCCCCGGCCCGGCAGACCTCCGGGGACGCGCTGGCCGCCTGCGTCGGGCTGTTCCAGGCCTTGGGCAAGACGGTTTCGGTGATCGACGACGTGCCGGGCATGATCGTCGCCCGCACCGTCGCCATGCTGGCAAACGAGGCTGCCGACGCGCTGAACCAGCGCGTTGCCGATGCGCGGGCGATCGACATCGCCATGACAAAGGGGGTCAACTACCCCATCGGTCCGCTCGCCTGGGCGGACCGTGTCGGGGCCGGCCGCGTGCTGGCCGTGCTCGATCATCTGGCGCGCACCTATGGGGAAGACCGCTACCGCGCGTCGCCCCTGCTGCGGACCTGCGCGCTCGCCAACATCGACCTTTGCTCCGTGGAGAAGACCCCGTCATGACCACCGCCTACATCTGCGACGGCCTGCGCACGCCGTTCGGCCGCTACGCCGGATCGCTGTCCTCCATTCGGGCGGATGACTTGGCCGCGGTGCCCATCCGGGCTTTGGTGGCGCGCCATCCCGGCATCGACTGGGCGGCGCTGGACGAGGTGATCCTGGGTTGCGCCAATCAGGCCGGCGAGGACAACCGCAACGTCGCCCGCATGGCGGCCCTGCTCGCCGGGCTGCCGGTCGAGGTGCCCGGCACGACCGTCAACCGCCTGTGCGGCTCCGGCATGGACGCGGTCGGCTTGGCCGCACGGGCCATCGCGTCCGGCCAAGCCGACCTGATCATCGCCGGGGGCGTGGAGAGCATGAGCCGCGCGCCCTTCGTCATGGGCAAGGCGGACACGGCCTTCTCCCGCTCCGCCGGAATCCACGACACGACCATCGGCTGGCGCTTCGTCAATCCGAAGATGAGGGAGGCCTACGGCGTGGATTCCATGCCGGAAACCGCCGAGAATGTCGCAGAAGACTACGCCATCGGCCGCGCCGACCAGGATGCCTTCGCGCTCCGCAGCCAGCAGCGCGCCGGGCGCGCCCTGGCAAGCGGGCGGTTCACGCGGGAGATCACGCCGGTCGTCGTCAAGGGCCGCAAGGGCGAGTTGGTGGTGGACACCGACGAGCATCCCCGGCCCGACACCACCCTGGAAGCGCTGACCAAGCTGAAGCCGGTGGTGAAGCCCAACGGCACCGTGACCGCCGGCAACGCGTCCGGCGTCAACGACGGTGCGGCCGCGCTGCTGCTCGCCTCGGAGGCGGCGGTCAATCGCTATGGCCTGATCCCCCGCGCCCGCGTGACGGGCGTCGCGACGGCCGGTGTGGCACCGCGCGTGATGGGCATCGGCCCGGTGCCGGCCACCCGCAAGCTTCTCGACCGGCTGGGCCTCGGCATCGGCGACATCGACGTGGTCGAGCTGAACGAGGCCTTTGCGGCGCAGGGTCTGGCCGTGTTGCGCCAGCTTGGCCTGCCGGATGATGGCGAGCACGTGAATCCGAACGGCGGCGCGATCGCGCTTGGCCACCCGCTCGGCGCGTCGGGCGCCCGCCTCGTCCTCACGGCATTGCATGAGTTGGAGGAGCGGAAGGCCCGCCGCGCCTTGTGCACGATGTGCATCGGCGTCGGCCAGGGAATTGCTTCCATCATCGAACGGGTCTGATACGGCCGGCGCATGAAGGCTTCCATGATCGGCCGGCCGCATCACCCTTTCGCACATGGCTGCGCCATGTGCTGCCGGGTTTGAACCGAAGGCGTTTGATGGAAGCCATCAAACGCCTTCGG
>JAEZPL010000644.1 GCA_023413605.1 Pseudomonadota bacterium | reverse complement strand
GACGGTCCACATCATCGGCAGTTCGAACCGGATGCGGCCGCGGTACATGGTGAACAGCCAGTTGAAGATCTTCGCACCCGTCGGGATCGAGATGATCATCGTCGTGATGCCGAAGAACGCGTTCACGCTGGCGCCCGAGCCCATCGTGAAGAAGTGGTGCAGCCACACCAGGTACGACAGGATCGTGATGACCACGGTCGCGTAGACCATGGAGGTGTAGCCGAACAGCCGCTTGCCCGAGAAGGTCGAGGTGACTTCCGAGAAGATGCCGAAGCACGGCAGGATCAGGATGTAGACTTCCGGGTGGCCCCAGATCCAGATCAGGTTCACGTACATCATCGGGTTGCCCCCGAGATCGTTCGTGAAGAAGTTCGTGCCGACGTAGCGGTCCAGCGACAGCAGGACCAGGACGGCGGTCAGGATCGGGAAGGAAGCGACGATCAGGACGTTGGTGCAGAGCGAGGTCCAGGTGAAGACGGGCATCTTCATCATGGTCATGCCCGGCGCGCGCATCTTGACGATGGTGCAGATCAGGTTGATGCCGGACAATGTTGTACCGACACCGGCCACCTGCAACGCCCAGATGTAGTAGTCGACACCCGTCGCCGGGCTCGCGTCGATTCCGGACAGCGGCGGATAGGCCAGCCAGCCGGTCTGCGCGAACTCGCCGACGAACAGCGAGATCATGACCAGCACGGCGCCGCCGACCGTCATCCAGAAGCTGAAGTTGTTCAGGAACGGGAACGACACGTCGCGCGCGCCGATCTGCAGCGGCACGACGTAGTTCATCAGGCCCGTCACGAACGGCATCGCCACGAAGAAGATCATGATCACGCCGTGGGCGGTGAAGATCTGGTCGTAGTGATGGGCGTTCAGGTAGCCCTCGCTTCCGCCGAAGGCGATGGCCTGCTGGAGGCGCATCATGATGGCGTCGGCGAAGCCGCGCAGCAGCATGATCAGCCCCAGCACCATGTACATGATGCCGATGCGCTTGTGATCGACGGTGGTGAACCACTCCTTCCAGAGATAGCCCCACAGGCCGTAGCGGGTGATCGCCCAGACCAGCGCGATGCCGCCCAGCACGACCGCGACGAAGGTCGCGACCACGATGGGCTCATGATAGGGGAAGGCCTCCAGGCTCAGGCGCCCGAAGATCGCGTGTGTAATATCGAACATGCCGGTTGGCCGCTCAGGAGTTGGAGGGGCGCGGCAGGCCCGCGCCAGTGATGGGAGTCGAGCCGCCGGACGCCGCCGGAGCCGTCAGGCTGGCCGGCTGCTCCGTCACGGAAGCGCTGCCGCCGCCCTGGGCGGGCATCTCGTGATGCGCCCCATGCTGGGCCGCGCCGTGCTGCGCCGTGCCGTGCTCTGCCGACTCGTGCTTGGCCGGCTCCTGCGCCGAAGCGTGGCCCTGGTCGGCGCCATGGCCGCCATGGCCGCCGTGACCCATGCCGCCGCAGGGCGTTCCGGGCGCGACGCACATGCCGAGGATCGCCTTGTACAGGCCGGCTTCCACCGTCCCGAACCGGCGCACCGGATCGTTCACGCTCGGCTTCTCGAGCTGCAGGTATCCGGCGCGGTCCAGCGAACCGCCGCCCGCCTTCACGTCCGCGACCCACTTCTCGAAGCCGTCGTGCGACAGGCCGTGGAAGTTGAAGCGCATCTGCGAGAAGCCGGCGCCGCTGTAGTTGGCGGAGAAGCCCTTGTAGGTGCCGGCCTTGTTGATCACCGCATTGAGCTGCGTCTGCATCCCCGGCATCGCATAGACCTGACCGGCCAGAGCGGGGATGTAGAAGGAGTTCATCACGGTCGAGGCGGTGATGTTGAAGCGGATCGGCCGGTCCACCGGGGCGGCCATCTCGTTCACCGAGGCGATGCCGTATTCCGGATAGAGGAACAGCCACTTCCAATCGAGCGCCACCACGTTCACCTCCAGCGTCTTGACGTTGGGGTCGAGGGGGCGGTCTTCCGCGATGCGGTCGATCGGACGATACGGGTCGAGCAGGTGCGACGTCATGTAGGTCAGCGCACCCAGGCAGATGATGATCAGCAGCGGCGCCGCCCAGATGACCAGTTCGAGCTGCGTCGAATGGTCCCATTCCGGTTCGTAGCGCGCTTTGGTATTCGACTTGCGATATCGCCAGGCGAACAGCACGGTCAGCGCCATGACTGGCACGATGATGATCAGCATGAGCAGGGTGGAGATGACCACGAGGTCACCCTGTTGCTGAGCCACGTCTCCGGACGGGTTCAGCACGACCAGGTTGCAGCCACTCAGCGCCGCCATCAGGGGCACCAGGGCAAGGACGCGAAAACGGCTCAAGGCAGGACCTGTTAACAAAGGTTTGCTTTGGGCGAACAGCTAGTCCCCACTCCGCAGGTAGGACATTGGACAATTTGTCCAATGCCCCGATCCGTCGACACGCGACACATCTTGGGCGCCCGGTGCGGCCTATCGCCGCGCCGGTGCATGCTTACGTTGAAACTGCCCAACCGGTGCTGAGATCATGGGGTCCTCAACTACGGCGGCTGAACGCGACGCGCGATTGGTCAATGCTCGCCATCACGGAGTAAATCCGGGCGAGATCGCCATCGGCGTCATTATCGGCCGAACCTCCGAATTTTTCGACTTTTTCGTTTACGCCATCGCTTCGGTCATTGTCTTCCCGAAGCTTGTGTTCCCCTATGTCGATGCGCTGACTGGCACGCTCTATTCTTTTGCGATTTTCGCGCTCGCCTTCGTGGCGCGACCGCTCGGCAGCGTCATCTTCATCGCCATCGACCGCGTGTACGGCCGCAGCGTTAAACTCACGATTGCGCTGGTCCTGCTGGGCTCCGCGACGGTGGCCCTGGCCTTCCTGCCGGGCTATGCGCAGATCGGCGCCTATTCCGCATGGCTGCTGGCGCTGTTCCGCATCCTTCAGGGCATCGCGCTGGGCGGCTCCTGGGACGGTCTCGCCTCGCTGCTGGCGCTGAACGCGCCGGAGAATCGCCGCGGCTGGTACGCGATGATTCCGCAGCTCGGCGCGCCCCTCGGCCTGATCGTGGCCAGCGGGCTGTTCGCCTATTTCGCCGGCAACCTGTCGGCCGACGACTTCTTCAGCTGGGGCTGGCGCTACCCGTTCTTCGTGGCCTTCGCGATCAACGTCGTGGCCCTGTTCGCGCGCCTGCGCCTCGTCGCGACGCCGGAATTCACCCACCTGTTCGAAAGCCGCGAGCTGCAGCCGGCCCCGGTTGCGGACACGGTGTCGTCGGAGGGCAAGCGCATCGTGATCGGCGCCTTCGCGCCGCTGGCCAGCTTCGCGCTGTTCCACATGGTCACGGTGTTTCCGCTGTCGTGGATTTTCCTGTTCACGCAGAACCCGCCGTCGGAGTTCCTGGTGATCGAGGCGGTTGCCGCCTTCTTCGGCATGCTCGCCATCATCGCGTCGGGCTACATCGCCGACAAGGTCGGCCGCCGCACCCTGCTGGGCTGGTGCGCCGCGGTCATCGCCGTCTTCAGCGGCTTCGCGCCGCTGCTTCTGGACGGCGGTCCGACCAGCGAGGCCATCTTCATGGTGCTTGGCTTCGTGATCCTCGGCCTGTCCTTCGGCCAGTCGTCGGGCGTCGTCGCCTCGCAGTTCTCGCGCCACTACCGCTACACCGGCGCGGCTCTGACGTCGGATCTTGCCTGGCTGTTCGGCGCCGGCTTCGCGCCGCTGGTGGCGCTGGTCCTGTCCAGCAACTTCGGCCTGATTTCGGCCGGCGCCTATCTGCTGTCGGGCGCGCTCTGCACGCTGGTGGCGCTTCGGTTGAACAAAACGCTGGGATAATCCCCTGGAAATTCCCCGGGGATCTTGGGGCTATCGTTAAGAAAAACGCCCGCCGATGGCAGCCATCGGCGGGCGTTTTCCGTTGTGGGCCATCACAGAATGGCATCACAGAATGTAGGTCATCACCAGATACAGCACGGCCTCGTCCGCCCCCACGTTGCGGTAGGCGTGGGGAACGTCGGCGTCGAACACGATCGAATCGCCCTCCCCCAGCCTGTGCGCTCCGTCGCTGGTGACGATCTCCACGCTGCCCCGCGCGACCAGAATGTTTTCCGTGGTGCCGATGGCATGGGCGTCGGCCTCTTCGTCGGTGCCGGGGGCGAGGCGCAGTTCGTAGAACTCCACCTGACGCTCCCCCTCGAAGGGGAACAGCGCACGGGAGGTGAAGCGCCCGTCGCGGGAGGTCAGCCGCTGTGAGTCGGCGCGCCGGATCACCGTGGTCCCGCCGTTTCCGCCGCTGCTGAGCAGGCTGGAAAACGGCACGTCCAGCGTTTTGGCAACCGACCACAGGGCCGCGATGCTCGGCCGGCCCTGTCCTGCCTCGATCTCCTCGACGGTCGCGCGGTCGGTTCCGGACATCCGGGCCAGCGCCTCGGCCGACAGCCCCTGGCGCAGCCGGAAGGTCCGGACGTTCTCCGCAATCACGCCCGCAAGCCGGTCGGAGGCTCCATCCTCCGTCAGCGCTTCCGCGGATCGTTGAGCCTGGGTGGCGGTCCCGATGGTCATGGCTGTGCTCCGCTTCCAAATCTGAAGATGTTGCCGCTGTTACCGGCCAACCCGCGGTTTCGGCGCCGTCCGCAGCGCCGCGCGGTGAACGTCCGCGTCGCCCAGATGGGCAAGCAGATGCCGGGCGGCGTTGGCGCATTGGCTGCGCAGTTCCGGCACGGCGGTCATTTCCCAGAAGGGCGCCCGGCTGACGGGGCCCAGCGCGAAGATCCGGTCCGACGCCACGCCGTCCTCGCCGATCAGCGCCCCGTCCTCGGTCACGTCCAGGCCGAGCCGCAGCGGGTCCGGCCGCGCCAGCCCGCGCTGGAGCAGCGCCCGCATCAGCGGGTGGCGGATGCGTCCGTAGTCGCATTCGGTGCCCGTCGCGTTGATGATGGCGCCCACCGTCCGCGTCCAGCGTTCCCCGTCGGTGCCACGCGCCTTGACGGTCGCCTCCACGCCGTCGGGCGTCAGGCGCAGGTCGCGCAGACGCCCGGCCCGCACCGCCAGCCGTCCATTCGCCTTCAGCGCCTCGATCCGCGCCGCCACCTCCGGTGCCGTGCGGTGCCGGTGCACCTCCCAGTAGGGGCGAGCGTGACGCAGGAAGCGCCGGCGCTCCTCCAACGGCAGGTGTTTCCAAATCAGCGGGTGATAGGGCCGCAGCGCGTCGAAGGCGGCGCGCCAGTCCAGTCCCTCCTCCCGTGCGCGCCGCACGTCGGCCTTCAGGGCGATCAGCACGTCCAGCACGGTGCGCGGCATCACCTGCGGATGAACGAAGGACTTGAAGGGCCGAGTCTCCACATGGGGCGTGGGCAACAGGCCGCGCCGCGACAGGGCGACGATGGGACCGCGGTGGCCCTGGTTTTCCAGCGACAGCACCACGTCGACCATGGTCAGCCCCGTGCCCAGGATCAGCACCGGCGCGTCCGGGTCGATGGCGGCGACCGCCGCCGTGTTCCACGGATCACCGATGAAACGGTCCGACGCGAAGACCTCCGGCGCCGGCACGGGCGGCGGCGACGGCGGGAAGTGGCCGACGCAGAGCACCGCCGCATCCGCCGCGACGCTCGCCCCGGTGCCGAGCCGCAGGCGCACGCCCCGTTCGTCCGCCGCGACGTCCACAGCCTCCGCCTGGATCGTGTTCAGCGCCACATGCGCCGCCGCCGCCGCGCGTGCCTCGCGCAGCACATCCCGGACGTAGGCGCCGTAGCGCGCCCTGGAGACGAAGGCATGGCCGCTCGGCGGCACCGCCTCCCCGTCGTCCTGCGCCCACAGCCAGCGCAGGAAATGGCGCGGGTCGTCGGGATAGGCGCTCATGTTGTAGGCGCGCACGTTCAGGACATGCGCGGCGTTCGGGGTGGAATAGGCAAGGCCCGCGCCGACCGTCTCCGCCCGTTCGATCAGGTGGACGATGGTCGGCTCTTCGGCGTTGCGCAGCAGATGGGCGGCCAGCACGCTGCCGGTGAAACCCGCGCCGATGATGGCGATCCGTCGTCGGAATTGCGAGGACGGCAAAGGAGGTGACTGCATGGTCGTCGTTTCCCTTTTTCTCGTCGCGGGCCTTTCTCGCCGGGCACGGCCCGATGGCGGACTCTTCGGTCAGCGGCCCTTTGGGGTCAGCGGCCTTTTGGGGTCAGCGGCCCTCTGGATAAATCTGGTCGAAGACGCCGCCGTCTGCGAAATGCTTCGCCTGGGCCGCGCGCCAGCCGCCGAACTCCTGGTCGATGGTCAGCAGCTTCACGTCGGCGAACCGCCCGGCGTATTGGCGGGCAAGTTCGGGATGGCGCGGGCGGTAGAAGTTCTTGGCCGCGACCTCCTGCCCCTCGCGGGTGTAGAGGAACTGGACATAGGCCTCGGCGATCTTGCGGGTGCCCTTGCGGTCGACGACCGAATCCACCACCGCGACCGGCGGTTCCGCCAGGATCGACAGGGACGGCACGACGATCTCGAACTTGTCGGCACCGAATTCGCGCTGTGCCAAAAATGCCTCGTTCTCCCAGGCCAGCAGCACGTCGCCGATCTCGCGCTGTGTGAAGGTCAGGGTGGAGCCGCGCGCCCCGCTGTCCAGCACCGGGACGTTGCGATACAACTTGGTGACGAACTGCTGCGCCTTCGCCTCGTCCTTGCCGTTGGCTTCCAGCGCGTAGGTCCAGGCGGCCAGATAGTTCCAGCGGGCACCGCCGGAGGTCTTCGGGTTCGGGGTGATGACCTGCACATCCGGCTTCACCAGATCGTCCCAGTCCTTGATTTGCTTCGGATTGCCCTTGCGGACCAGGAACACGATGGTCGAGGTGTAGGGGGAACTGTTGTCCGGCAGCCGCGACTGCCAGTTCCTGTCGAGCAGGCCGGCGTCGGCGATGGCGTCGATGTCATAAGCCAAGGCCAACGTCACCACGTCGGCGTCCAGCCCGTCGATGACCGAGCGTGCCTGCGTGCCCGACCCGCCGTGCGATTGCTTGATGACCACGCCCTGCCCGGTTTCCGCCTTCCAGGTCCGGGCGAAGGCCGGGTTGAACTCGGCGTACAGTTCGCGGGTCGGGTCGTAGGACACGTTCAGGATCGTGTCCCCTCCCGCCGCCCACGCCGTCGCCAGCGCGGTGAGGAACAACCCGCCCACCAGGGCGCCCAGGCCCAAACGCGATCTCATGTGCGAATTCCCCTTTCCGCATTCTGCGGCCGCCATTGGAACACCACAAAAGTCTATTTTTCAAGTTGGCTTTAATGGATTTCAGTGTGAATCACGTTTGAGCACGCACATAACAACATTATGATTGTGTTATTCTGTGAATCACAGGCCGCCGCGTCATCCATCCGCCGAACATGGCCCACCTGACACCCATAACAGGAATGGGGGTTCGTCGGCGTCGAACGGGATACCGTTGTGTGCGGGGTTCGGCTTAGGATGCGGCCCTGCGGTATCGACCGATTTCACAATGGCCCGCCCCTGCTTCCGTCACGCAGGGGTGAACAGCACAGGGACAGGACATGCCCGACCGTTCCGCGATCAGCCTTCACGCCTCGGCCTGCCCGCACGATTGCCCGTCCACCTGCGCGCTGGAGGTGGAGGTCGTCGGCGGCACCCGCATCGGCCGGGTGCGCGGTTCGGCGGACAACAGCTACACGGCCGGCGTGATCTGCGCGAAGGTCGCCCGCTACGCGGAGCGCGTGCACCATCCCGACCGCCTGACCCGGCCGATGCGCCGCACCGGGCCGAAGGGCTCCGGCCAGTTCGAGCCGATCTCCTGGGACGACGCGCTGGACATCGTGGCCGAACGCTTCCTGGAGGCCGAACGGCGCCACGGGCCGGAAGCCGTCTGGCCCTACTATTACGCCGGCACCATGGGGCTGGTGCAGCGCGACGGCATCAACCGTTTGCGCCACGCGCGGCGCTGGTCCGGTTTTTTCTCGACCATCTGCACCAATCCGGCCTGGTCCGGCTGGCTGGCTGGTGCCGGCCGATTGGCCGGGGCCGACCCGCGGGAGATGGCGGCATCGGACCTCGTGGTGATCTGGGGCACCAACGCCGTGGCCACCCAGGTCAACGTGATGACCCACGCCGTCCGTGCGCGGAAGGAGCGCGGGGCTAAGATCGCCGTGGTGGATGTCTACCGCACGC
>JAEZPL010000588.1 GCA_023413605.1 Pseudomonadota bacterium | reverse complement strand
ACATCCACCCCACCGTGTCGGAACTGATCCCGACCCTGCTGGGCGAGCTGAAACCGCTGGAATGATACGGCCGGCGCATGAAGGCGTCGTCCGTATCACCCTCTCGATCAATGCCAATGCATCGATCTGCCGGGTTTGACGGTCGGCGGACACTGGACGTGTTCATCCACCGACCGTATTACACCTTGCGGTCCGGATCGCGGTTCAGGTTCCGATCCATGTCCCGGCCGGTGTCGTCGCGGCCGATATCGCGGTCGAGAGGGCGGTCGCCCGACGTGCGGTCCTTGTCCAGCGGCCGGTCGGCACCGGTGCGGGCGTCGTCGATTTCGACCTCGGTGTGGCGGACCGTGTCGGAGATGGTCTGGGCGCGCTCCTCGGCCTCCTTGCGGATGACGACTTCCTCGCGGATGCGGGCGGCCTTCTCGACGACGGCTTCCTCGTCGGTTTCGGTCACCTCGATGGTGCGCTCGCGGAAAGCGTCCGGCGGGATATCGCCGGCCGGGCGGTCGACCGGGCGGCGCTCGACCGTCACGGTCTCGTCGCGCAGCCGCACCTGCTCCTCGACCGGGGTTTCGATCACGTAGCTGCGCACCCGCACGGCGCCGCGTTCGACGGTGCGCTTGCCGACGTGGATCTGCTCTTCCACGATGGGAATGTGCTCCTCCTGGCCGGCGGCGCGCTCGGTGCTCAGCGGGCGGTCCGCGCCGAGGTCGGCGGTGCGGCGGGTCGCGTCGGTCTCGACCGTGCGCTCCGTTCCGGTCCCCATGCCGGCTGTGGTGCCGGCCGTGGTGCCGGCTGTCGTTCTGGTCGTGGTGCCCGTCGTGGTGCCCGTCGTGGTGCCCGTCGTGGTGTTGACGTCGCGCAGCGAGGCCGCGGCGGCGCCCAGGCCGGTGCCGTAGCGCGTGCGCTCCTCCGTCGCCTGGGTCTCGTCATAGTCGGTCGCGCTGGCGTCGTAGCCGGTCCAGCCCGATTCGCGGTAGGCATCCCCGCGGTGCCCGATGTCCACCGGGCCATGCCGTTCAACGATGTCCAGGGCCTGATCGCACTGCGAATCCTCGACGCGGCCGACCAGCAGCACACCGCCGCGGCGCACGCCCTCGGCGAAGATCTCCGCATCGTCGCGCGTCACACCCATGCGGGTCAGCATCGACACGCGCTTGTCGCGGGCATCGAAATTCGGGTCCTGGCCGAAGTCGGCGGCGTGGCGCCAGCTTTCCAGCCGGCCATCGTCCCCGGCCACCGTGCCGGCGCCCAGCTTGGCGCTGTCCGCGCCCATCATCGTGAAATCCTGGCGCAGGTTGGCCGCCTGCAAGTCGCCAAGCACGCGTTCGGCGCTGGACAGGTCGTCATACAGCGCGACGATGGTCTTCCTGTTCATGAACCTACTCCTGTGGAGGCGTTGTTGGTGAAGGCGCGTCGTCGCGGGTGACGGCGGCCTCTTGCGACCGCAGCGTCGCGGTGACGCGCTCGGTGCGTCGTGTGGTGCGTTTGCGGATGTGCAGTTCTTCCTTGAGGACGAGGCGCTTGGTGACGACCAGTTCCTCTTCGAGCACAGGGACGATCAGCACGTCGCCATCCTGGCGCGGCTCCGGCACGGCATCGACCGGGCGGCCGACCGGCACGCGGACGACCTCGACGGTCTCGCTGTCCAACTCCTGCTCGACGCTTTCCTCGCGTTCGCGGGTGCTTGTGGTGATGCGGAAGCGGCCGCGTGCGACCGCTCGTTTGCCGACGGACAGAACCTCTTCGTGGAGGGGAACGGTCTTCTGTTCCGCGGGGGGCCGTTCCGATGCCATGGCCGCCGCCTGTCGGGGTTTAGAAAAGGAAATACAGGGCCACGAGGATCAGCAGCACGACGAGCGCGATGATCCACCAGTTCATGTGGCTGGTGGCCCCGCCCGTCGTGCGGGTGCCGTCCGTGTCGTAGACGCCCACTTTTCGAGGATCGTCCGCCATGGGGGTTTACTCTCTGTTGGTGAGGCTGGTTGACCTTTCCCAACAGGAGCGGAACGGCACCGTTCCGTGCGATGGATCAGTGGCCCCCCGCCCATCGGGGGAGGTCTCTTCCCCGTTCGGGATCGCCGCCGGATTCACTGATGGCCGCCGCCAGCGCCTCGCCCAGCGCTGGCGCGAATTTGAAGCCATGGCCGGAGCACGCGCTCATCAGCCAGGCGCGCCGTGACAACGGTTCGACCACGAAACGCTCGTCGGCCGTCACCGTGTAGAAGCAGGTCGCCGCGTTGGCGAGGCTGTAGCGGTGCCCGTCCGCCAGCAGCCGGCGGGCGGCATCCAGCACGTCGCGCGCCTCGTCCGGATCGGGATCGCGGTCGCCGTCCGGGTCGCCGCTGCGGGAAAACCGGTGGTCGCCCGCCTTCATGGTGGTGCCGGCGACCGGCGGGACGATGTAGACGCCGCTCTCCTCGTCGGAGTCGATCAGCATCGGCGCGTTGGCCCACAGGCCGCGCAGCCCTTCCGGCGGCATCATGTAGGCGACGACCTGCCGCGACGGGATCAGGCGCGCCGCCGTTTGCGGCAGCAGCTTCGTCACCCAGGCCCCGGCCGCGACGACCACGGCATCGGCGCCGATGCTGCGGCGATCGGCCAGCGTGACGGTCGCGCGCTCCGCGTCGATGCCGGTCACGGGCGTGCGGGCGTGGACGGTGACGCCCAGCGTGTTCAGGTGGTGGCTCAGCAGTTCCACGATGCGGCCGGCCAGAAGCACGCCGCCCGACTCCAGGTGGATCGCCTCCGCCACCGCCGCGGGGTTCACCAGCGGAAATTCCGCGGCGATCTGCGCCGGTGTCAGCCGCCGGTACGGGTGGCCGAGCGAGTCCAGAACCGCCGTGCTGTCGGCCAGCCAGCGCCGCCCGTCCTCCGCCGAGGCGGTGCAGAGCGTGCCGGTGGGGACCATCAGACGCTCGCCCAGGTCGGCCCACAGCCGCTCCCACCCCTGGAAGGCGTCCTCGACCATGCGGGCGTAGCCGGCCCAGCTGCCGTAGGGGTAGCGGAACAGCCGGTGCTGGTCGACGGAGCTGCCGAAGGGGTTGGGGACGTGGCCCTGGTCGAAGACCGCGACCTCATGCCCGCGCCGGGCCAGCGCCCAGGCGGTGCACAGCCCCATGATGCCGGCGCCGACGACGGTGATGCGGAGAGCCATGAGCAAGGAACCCTGGAGAATCGTTTCGCTGACGAATCGTGTCGCTAACGAATCGTATCGTTGTGCAGGACCATCTCCACCGCCAGCTGGGCGGCGCAGAGGTCTTCCAGCGCGGTGCCGACCGACTTGAACAGCGTGATCTGGGCGTAGAAGCGCCGCCCGGCGCGCTGGCCGCGCGCAAGGTCGTAAAGATCGCCGGCGATGTCGTCCTCGGTCAGGATGCCGGCCTTCAGCGGCTGGACGATGTCGCCCGCCTCCTTGCAGGCGCCCTCGCGCGTGTCCACGAAGACGCGGGCGCGGCGGATGCAATCGTCGTCCGCCTCGCGCATCTCCGGCGTGAAGCCGCCCACGAGGTCGAGGTGCGCGCCGGGTTGCAGCCACTCCCCCTTGATCAGGGGCTCCTTCGCCAGCGTGGCGCAGGAGATGACGTGCGCGCCGCGCACCGCGCCTTCCAGGTCGCTGGTGGCCTCGATGCGGAACTTCGGGCGGTGGAAACGGCTGGCGACCTTCTTGGCCTTGGCGAGGTCGCGGCCCCACACCAGCACCTGCTTGATCGGCAGCATGGTGGTGTGCGCCTCGATCAGCTCCGGCGCCAGGGCGCCGGTGCCGACCACCAGAAGCCGTTCCGAATCGGGCCGCGCGAGGTAGGAGGCGGCGAGCGCCGAGGCCGCCGCGGTGCGCCGCTTGGTCAGCGCGTTGCCGTCCAGCAGGGCCTGGGGAATGCCGGTCTTGCCGTCCATCAGCAAATAGGCGCCCTGCACCGCCGGCAGATCCTTGGCCCCGTTGTCGGGAAAGACCGTGACGATCTTGACGCCGATGGACTGGTTGACCTGCCACGCCGGCATCAGCAGCAGCGTGCCGTCGTTCTGGCCGTAGGTCTGGACCGTGTGCTGATGCCGCAGCGGCACCTCGACCCCGGCGCGGAAGGTCTGCCGCATGCGTTCGATCAGCATGCGGAAGTGAAGCACCGACTTCAGTTCGGCGCCGGTGATGGTGCGCATCGCCTCTCCCCTCCGTCGCGAACCCCAACCGCGCGGGGACTCACCACAAAGACGCAAAGGACGCCGGGTTGTTCACCCGGATGTTCACCCGGATTTTCGAGGCGGCCGGTTACCCGCCGCCCACCGTCCTGGCGCCCTTTCCGCCCTTGTGGCCGAAACTCTGCCTGCCCTGCGCCTTGCGGCGCCAGCCCCGCGGGGTGGGGCATCCAAAAGGGTCAGTGCACCGTGGGGGCGGTGGTCGCCGGCGTCGTGACCGGGGCGGGCAGGCCGGGGCCGGACACCGGGCGGGACTGTTCGGCCAGGCGCTTCTCCGCGGCGGCGGCGCGGGCCTGGGTTTCCTTCAGCTCGCGCTCCAGGTAGCCGACGCGGTCGTTGGCGCGGCGCGCGCGGCGACGGTGACGGCGCTGGGCGTTCCAGGTGACGATGCCGCCGGCCAGGAAGCCGACCACCAGCGCCACCAGCGTGGCCAGATAGACCGGCGCTTCCAGCGTGAAGGGCAGCGGCCAGAGGGAGAGCGTCACAACGTCGCGGTTGGAGATCGCGAACAGGACCGCGACGATGGCGATGGGAACGGTGATGATCAGAGCGATGAAGCGCACGGGGTTATCCTCGTGTCGAAGGGCGTTGGGCAAGCCTTGGCAATCGCACGCGCTGGAAGCACGCGCCGGAGATTCACTCGTCGGTGTTTAGGCGTTCGCGCAGTTGCTTGCCAGTCTTGAAAAAGGGGATGGCCTTCTCGCCGACCTCGACGGCTTCGCCCGTGCGCGGGTTCCGGCCGGTGCGCGCATCGCGGCGTTTCACCGAAAACGCGCCGAATCCGCGCAGTTCCACCCGGTCGCCACGGGCCAAGGCCTCGGAGATCTCGTCGAAAATGGTGCCGACGATTTTTTCGATGTCGCGCTGGTACAGGTGCGGATTGCGCTCCGCGAGCCGTTGGATCAGCTCCGATTTGGTCATGGCGTTCCGTTTCCCCCGGTTCGAGCGCGTTGGCTCGCGCCCCTTGGCCGGAATTCAGCGTGCCATCGGACCCCCGGACCGTCAAGCTAAGCCTTTCTGCCGGAACCCTTTTCACGGCAAGGCTTGGGCTGGGCGACATCCCGTCGCAGCCCTACCCCGGCCCTGATGAACGCCGGAAAAGTGGCAAAGAAAAAGCCGCCGCGGTTTCCCGCGACGGCCCTTTTCCTACCCTTGGAAGGAGAGGCTTTCGCCTTACTCCTCGCCGCTCTGCTGCTTGCGCTTCAGAGCCGCACCCAGGATGTCGCCCAGCGAGGCGCCCGAGTCGGACGAACCGTACTCGGCCATCGCCTGCTTCTCCTCCTCCATCTCGCGGGCCTTGATGGACAGCGAGATGCGGCGGGAGCCGCGGTCGATCTGGGTGACCTTCGCATCGACCTTTTCGCCGACGGCGAAGCGGTCGGGGCGCTGCTCCGAACGGTCGCGGGAGAGGTCCGACTTGCGGATGAAGCCGGTGTAGCCCTCGCCCACCGCAACCTCGATGCCACCATCGGTGACCTGGGTGACGGTGCAGGTGACGACGTCGTTCTTCTTCAGGCCGGCGGTGGCAGCCTCGAACGGATCGTTCGCGAGCTGCTTGATGCCGAGGCTGATGCGCTCCTTCTCGACGTCCACGTCCAGGACCTTGACCTTGACGCGATCGCCCTTCTTGTACTCGGCGATGGCCTCCTCACCCGACTTGTTCCAGTCGAGGTCGGACATGTGGACCATGCCGTCGATGTCGCCCGGCAGACCGACGAACAGACCGAATTCGGTGATGTTCTTGA